>JAALLB010000146.1 GCA_011087745.1 Hyphomicrobiales bacterium
ATCACATTTATGAATCAATTCAACGCCTTATCCAATAGCGTCTAGTACTGTGAGCGTCTAGTACTATGATCTTGTTCTATGTTTAATGAAGAACTAGATAGTCTTGCTTTGTAAACCTGATAATTTTCCAAGATGCGTTGAACATAATTGCGGGTTTCTTTAAATGGAATTTGTTCCACCCAATCAACAACTTCATTCAGTGGTTTACCTCTAGGGTCACCAAATCGTTCGATCCATTCTTCAACACGCCTTGGTCCGGCATTATATCCTGCAAAGGTGAGTATGTAGGAATTCTGGAACTTTCCCAGTTGTTCAGACAAATAAGTGGTGCCCAGGGTTGCGTTGTAAGCAGCATCGGTGGTCAGCCTCTTATAAGAATATTTCAAGCCTTTTTTGCGCGCAACAGCTTTTGCTGTACCTGGTAATAATTGTAAAAGTCCACGCGCATTGGCGGGCGAAACAGCTGCCTTGTTAAAAGCGCTTTCCTGTCTGACAATTGAGTATGAGAGCGCGCGGCCTGTGTTTCCAATTTTTGCTGACTTGGGAATAGCACCCAATGGCCAAGCCAAGGTGTCCACAGTAATTCCGCGCCCATGTGCAAGTTTACCAATTTGCAAAGAAAGCGAGTAATTACCTTTTCTCTCAGCGTCAGCTGCAAGGATAGCAAGTTCTCCAGGAGCGTTTAAAGATAAGGCCAAGTGACGGTAGATACTATCTGCTCGCCAGCCCGATCCAATTATTTCAAGTCGTTTGATGGCGCGAACCAATTCACGAGACTTGTAATTGGTTCTATCTGCTGTATTAGGCTTTGCCTGTTTGACATCAAGTTTTTTAACGCCAAGTTTTTTGGCAGATAATTGTCCGTAGTATGTACCTGCATGTCGCGCAGCTTTTTGATAGTGTTCAGTGGCTTTTTCACCAGAGGATGCTCTTGCCATCCAATAGTGTCCACGCGATTGGCTTATAGGGCGGGTGGCATGCTGTAGTAAGTTTTTAAAGTGCCGACGAGCAGTTTGTTTGTCTTTTAGAAAACGCAGTGCATACCAACCGGCATGAAATTCGGCATCGATAATATAGGTTGAGGATTTTGCAGAATGTTCCGCAGCAAGTTTATATGCAAGCTTTGGCTTTTTAAGTTCGAGCATCTCGCGACTTACAATCCGTCGTTCAACCCACCATTCATCCGGATCAACCAATAATTTTTGATCGCGTGGTGCTTTAAGCAAAAGATGTGCTGCTTTGGAGCATTTTCCAGAGCGTCGTGCGTATTCAATGCGTGCAAAGAGGTAAGCACTATCTTTTTTTGAGGAGGCAGCAACAGCTTCTAACAGTCTTCCTGCATTGGCTTTTTTCCTGATAACAGCAGCACGAGCCTTTGCCAGACTGAATTGTTCTGCCTTGGTTGCAATGCGTTCAGCTGCTTTAATTCGATCATTGTAAAATAACCGATGCATCCAAAAACGGTGATCTGAACGAGTGAGGGCGCTTCCAACTTTTTTCAGAATTTCTGTTTCTGTTTTCCTGTCCAGGGTTTCATTTTGCCAAAAGGGTGCAATGATCTGATTGGCTCTCGTTTTATGCCCATTATTGAGTAGCGCAGTACTAAGCGTTATCGCACCTTGCACAGTTGTTGGTTTTTGGGATTCAAAAACGCGCATCACTTGTGAAGGGTTCAATTGCTCTTTGCTCAGTGCTATCTCTGCATTTCGTTTCATCGTTTTTTGGCCGGGCCAAGCTGATAAGTCGCTGGCAATGCTGTAAATTTCGCCGGACAAAACGCCTTCCAGACCAGAAATCGCAATCGACCATGCCAGAATTTTGCGATCAAGACTTCCAGCAGCAAGTCCGGCGCGAATGCCAAGTGCGTGTTTAACATCTTTTTTGCCCAAGGCTTTCAACCCGTCTTTCAACGTGCCTTTGATTGGTGAGACGTTGTTTTTCTTGCCAGAGGTTACGAGTGAAATACTCAATGGTCTGGCTTGTACTGATCCGGTGTGGACAGTATCAGGCCGCATGGTTGGAATGGGCTGGCTTTGATTTATCAATAATTCGATGTCGAGCGCTTTGGTTGGTTGGATATTGGCAAAACTAAACGCAACTACTCCGGTTAGGAGCAAGGTTTTTATAATTGTTTGTGCATCCATTAGATCTAACCGTGATTTGTCTTGTTTCATAAGAAGGCAAAGTGATGAAAATAGGGTAAACAAAAGCTTAATTTTAAATTCTCAGCGCATCTTTGCTTGCGTACACAAGACTTGATGGATAATGTCCGCTGAGTTTTTGATATTATTGATTGAGTATTTTGGAGTTTCCAATGTTTAAAGGTTCTATGCCAGCACTAATCACGCCATTTGATGCCAATGGGGCGCTGGATGAGAAGGCATTTCGTGCCCTTGTAGAGTGGCAGATTGCAGAAGGCAGTCACGGGCTTGTGCCAGTAGGCACTACGGGTGAGTCACCAACTCTTTCACATGACGAACACAAGTGGGTAGTGGAGATTTGCGTTGAAGTTGCAAACGGTCGCGTCCCGGTTGTTGCCGGCGCCGGTTCAAACAATACAGCTGAATCAATTGATCTTGCGAAACATGCTGAAAAAGCAGGTGTAGATGGTGTCCTCGTTGTGACACCTTATTACAACAAGCCGAACCAACGCGGTCTAAAAGCACACTTTGGCGCGGTTGCAGAAGCAATTAGCTTGCCGATCATTATCTATAATATTCCGGGTCGCTCAATCATTGATATGAGCGTTGAAACCATGTCAGAGCTTTTTAATCAGTATGACAATATCGTTGGATTGAAAGATGCAACTGGTGATTTAAGCCGTCCTTCAAGACAACGCCACACAGTTGGCAAGGACTTTGTCCAGCTTTCTGGTGAGGATATGACGGCAATTGGTTTTAATGCTCAAGGTGGTACAGGTTGTATTTCGGTAACGGCCAATGTTGCACCACGCCTTTGTTCGCAAATGCAGGAAGCAACACTTTCAGGTGACTATGCAACTGCGCAACAAGTTCAGGATAAGCTTATTCCGCTTCATCAAGTGTTATTTGTTGAACCAAACCCTGGCGCTGCAAAATATGCACTTTCGTTGCTTGGTAAATGTGAAAATGTTCAGCGTTCTCCGCTTGTACCAATTGAAGCTTCTACAGAAGCCATGGTACGCGATGCGATGGTTCATGCAGGCCTTATCAATTAAGGAGAAGCTTCGCTCTTATGGCTCCTAAAAAGAAGGAAAATTCTGCTGGAAAATTGATTGCGGACAACCGCAAGGCGCGCCACAACTACGAGTTCATTGAAACACTTGAAGCTGGCTTAATGCTGACCGGAACAGAGGTTAAGTCCTTGCGCAACGGACAAGCCAATATTGCCGAAAGTTACGCAACCGAGGAAAATGGTGAAATATGGCTGATAAACAGTTATATCCCGGAATACCTTGAAGGAAACCGTAACAATCATAACCCTCGCCGACATAGGAAACTCCTTTTGAACAAAAAGGAGATGTCAAAATTTATGATCGGTGTTCAGCGGGAAGGCATGACGATTGTGCCCAATCGCTTGTATTTCAACGATAGAGGCATCGCCAAATTACAGATTGCGCTAGCAAAAGGCAGGCAGGCTCATGACAAGCGTCAGGTTGCCAAAAAACGTGATTGGGAACGAGAAAAATCGCGTCTTATGCGTGAAAAAGGCTAGCCATGCATCCTAATCCAAATTTCAGAAAAGAAACCGAAGAGCGCAATATTGCATTCGCGCGTGAGCGAGGTTTTGGGACATTGGCAATCAATGCAGCGAATGGACCATTATTGAGTCACGTTCCATTATTGTTGATGGAAGATAATAAATCAGCTGAATTGCATTTAGTACGTTCAAATCCAATTGTACGGGTATTATCAGAGCCGCAGGATGCGGTGATTTCAATTCTGGGCGGTGATAGTTATATCTCTCCTGACTGGTATTATATCGATGATCAGGTGCCAACCTGGAACTATATTGCTGTGCACATAAGAGGCTCGATATCGCTATTGCCAGATGACGAAATTCATGGCGTTTTAGATCGATTATCTGCCTCGATGGAGGAAAGGCTTTTTCCCAAAAAGCCCTGGGCATCGTCAAAGATGGACCAGGAAGTTTACAAGAAAATGCTGCGCCAAATTGTTCCGGTGAAAATGGAAATCTCTGAAATAAACGGAACCTGGAAGTTTTCTCAAAATAAGTCAGATGAAGTTCGTCTTGCAGCAGCTAAAGGTGTTGCAGAAAATGGTATCGGCAGCGAATTGGAACTTCTTTCCAATCTTATGCGCGATGCTGCGAAATAATATGCCTGTTTAGTTGATTGAACTGCGGACATTCTCAAACACATCTTCAAACATCTCTTCGGTTAACCGACCAGTGTTAGTGTTGTATCGCGAGCAATGATAGCTTGAATAAATAGTGTAATCACCAACTTCTTGCGCAAGATTATGGCCAAAAGGCACGGCAGCAACTCTGCCTCCTAATGCACGAACAGTTGAATCATGTGAGATTTTTCCCAACGTTACCAACGCATTCAAATTGGGAAATCGTTTAAGTGTGTTGATCAAAAATGGCCTGCAATTATTGATCTCTGCCCCAACCGGTTTGTTTTCAGGTGGAACACATCTAACCGCATTGGTTATGGCAGATTGATTTAGCTCAAGGCTGTCGCCAGGATCCGCTTCATAAGCGCCTTTGGCAAATCCAAATTTGAGCAGCGTTGAATAGAGTAAATCTCCAGCCCAATCACCGATAAATGGACGGCCAGTCTTGTTTGCACCTCTAAGCCCAGGGGCAAGCCCGATAATCAGCAGTTGTACGTCCTTATCACCATTTATCGAGACCCAAGTGTCAACAGGTGCATTGTGCCAATCAGGTTCCTTTGCCCTTTGAACATCAATAAAAGATTTCAAACGCGGACAGATATCGCAATCGCGGTGCGGATCAACTAGCTTGTTTGGCATTAATCATCATCATCATAATAATAATCATCTTCTTCAAGATCTTCATTATAATGCGGTTTTTCAGATAGGTCTCTACCAATTGCATCTTTAAGGGTAATGCCAAGTTGATTTCAGGATTTATCTCTGATAAGGGTGGGCTATG
>JAALLB010000147.1 GCA_011087745.1 Hyphomicrobiales bacterium
TCATAGCCCACCCTTATCAGAGATAAATCCTGAAATCAACTTGGCATTACCGGCGGAACAGTTCTTGTTGTTGTTGGCTTGCACAAATCAGCTGAAGAAATGATAGCTGCCCAATAAGTTCCTATTTTTAATAGTGATTTACCATAAAGGCCCATTCGGGCCTTTTTGTTTGCGATGACCGCAAAGTTGAAAAGTATCCGTATTTAACCATCAATTAAGGTTAACAGTCTATCTTCTCCATCAGGCCAAAATGGCTAGGGATAATTCGGTGTAAAATATAGTTTGGTTTTGCATCTTTGTTTTGAGTGGAGTTTAGTTTTGCGTAGCACTCTTTTAGGGGGCGCTTCAGTTGTGAAGCGCATTGCGAATTCATTATTAGTCGGCGGTATCGCAACCGTCATTTATTCAAGTCAAACAGTCCAGGTTGCACACCAAGATGTTGCAAGCCTTGTCGGCAAAATCGGCCAGGACCGATGGCTCGCGCATATTGAAGCACCAATCGGAGAGACTGTTGCCCTCACAACTGCCAGCATGCTCGGAAAAGAAAAAGTTGAGCTTGAAAGCGGCAAAGCGCCAAGCACACTTTCTGTTTCAAAGGAAACTCATCAAGGCTCCAAGCCGCAACGTATCAATCGTGCCTTGAAAAGCGGACGTGTTCTTCAAACAACCGCAAGACAAGCTCCTAAAAGTTTTTCTGCCGGATCAGTTCTTGAGCGCCATAGTTTAATGGAGCAAATGGATCAGGGTAAAAAACAGGTCTTGGCATTCGTAAAACCTAAGCCCTTTAAAGAAGCTATGCAGGTAGCAGCAGTATTTCACGAGAAAAAGAAAAAGCAGGTCGGCCCGAAAACCGATCATTTACCTGTAATGGTCGCAAGTCTTGTCAAGCAATCCCAAAGTTCAATCCTGTCCTATGCACCAGAACCAAAAGTCGAGCATTCGCCGTTTAGCGCTGTTTTGGTTGAAGAAAAGCCAGTTAAAATATTGCCAAAACTGGGTAAGGGCGATCATCGTTGGGCTTTAAATCCACTGCCGAAAAATTCTTATTCAAAAAAGCAGCAACGTTGCCTAGCTCGTGGAATTTATTTTGAAGCGCGCGGCGAGCCCGCAAAAGGCCAAGCTGCAGTTGCACAGGTGATTTTGAACCGTGTGCGCAATCCGCATTATCCCAATTCCATTTGTGGTGTCGTGTATCAAAACCAGCATTGGCATAACCGTTGTCAGTTCTCATTTGCCTGTGATCGCATCAAAGACCGCGTGAAAAACAAAAAACTCTACAGGCTTGCACAACATATTGCAGCAGAAACCACAGCCGGGCGCATTTGGTTCTCTCAAGTGGGTTCATCAACCCATTATCACGCAAATTACGTGGCACCGCGCTGGCGAAAAAAGATGAAACGTGTTGGTAAAATCGGTTTACACATTTTTTATCGCACCTACGGCGGCGGCTGGTCATAAAATTCTGTGTAAAAGCTCACAAACTGTGGGATTCTTCAAAAACCCCTGCGGCACTATTGTCGCAGGGGTTTTTTCTTTGTCTAAAGGCTTAGTTTTCAACGACTTAAGTAGCATGAACTTCGCTTGACAGAAAAGGGGTGCGTCTCTATGTTGCCCGCATCCTTAGGGCTTATACAATGGGTTCAATTTTTGGTTTCAATTCAGGGCTTTCGACAGGCAGTTTTATTCATAAATTGTTGGATTTGAGTGGTTTTTCGCCAAATCTAAAATTGAAAGCATGAGATGACAAAGAAACGACAACCCTTTGATACAAGTGCGAAGGATGATCTCGAAAGCAGGCTGAATGATCTTAACAAGCGTCATGGACGTGATGTTAATGGCGAACAGAGCGACGAAATCAAAAAACCGGACACTTCCGGAATGGCACAGGGTATGCGTATCGCCTCGGAATTTGTTTCTGCGATACTTGTGGGCACCGCCATCGGGTATGGAATTGACTGGATTTTTGGTGTAGCATCGTTGGCAATGATATCATTTATGTTGCTTGGTTTCGTAGCTGGTGTATTAAACGTTGTGCGTGCCGCAAAAGATATGTAAAGCGGTGGTCGCAAAAAGAATTTAACTGCACATATTGTGCAATGATAAAATTGAATAGATAGAGAAGACAAAGTGGCAAACGATCCAATTAGTCAGTTTCAATTGAAAACACTCATTCCGCTAGAAGTTGGTGGAATGGATATTTCTTTTACCAATTCAGCCCTGTTTATGGTTGCAACTGTTGCACTAACCTCGGCATTTTTCGTCTGGGCAACAAGTGGACGTGGCATTATCCCTTCAAGAGGGCAATCTTTTGCTGAAATGACCTATGAATTCGTGGCAGGAATGTTGCGAGACTCGGCCGGCTCGGAAGGCATGAAATTCTTCCCGCTGGTATTCTCGTTATTCTTGTTCATTCTGGTTGCCAATATGTTTGGCATGTTCCCGTATTTCTTTACGGTCACCAGCCATGTAATTATTACAGTGGCCTTGGCCTTTCTGGTCTTCTTTACAGTCATCATCGCCGGGTTTGCCAAAAACGGACTTGGATTTTTGAAATTATTCGTTCCAAGCGGCGTTCCGATGGCAATTATGCCGTTGGTTATTGCAATTGAAGTTATTTCATTCTTTGCAAGACCTATCAGTCACTCAGTTCGTTTGTTTGCTAACATGCTTGCAGGTCACATTACTCTTAAAGTGTTTGCAGGCTTTATTGTTTCCTTGAGCAGTTTTGGCGCCCTGGGCGTTGCAGGTGCAATCCTTCCATTGCTCATGACTATTGGTCTTACCGCTCTGGAACTCTTGGTGGCATTCCTACAGGCTTACGTATTCACCATGCTTACATGCATGTACCTCAATGATGCCCTTCATCCAGGTGGGCACTAATTTTAACTGACAGAAATCTGTCATAACCGGAATTAATAATTTACATTTCATAAGGAGATTTAGAAATGGACGCAGAAGCAGCAAAACTTATCGGTGCAGGCCTAGCGGCAATCGGAACAGGCGCAGCCGGTATCGGTGTGGGTAACCTGTTTGGTCAATTCTTGCAGGGTGCACTTCGCAACCCATCAGCAGCAGATGGTCAATTCGGTCGCTTGATCTTTGGCTTTGCGGTGACAGAAGCTCTTGGCATCTTCTCATTGCTTATCGCTCTTCTACTGCTATTCGCAGTTTAATAAAAAATATTCCAGATGACAGGGAAATTGCCTTGTCATCTGTTTGTTCTATTTAATTTTTTCTCTGCGGAGTGGTATGATGTTTATCAGCCAAGCAATGGCAGCAACTGAAGAAGCAACGGGTGTATTCCCACCCTTTGACCCTGCTTCATTTGCATCACAACTTTTGTGGCTAATAATTACGTTTGGCGCATTTTACATGATCATGAGTCGTGTAGTTATTCCGCGCCTGTCAGGCATCCTGGAAGTGCGAAGCGATCGTATCACCAGAGATCTGGATGAAACTCAGCGTTTAAAGGCTGAAGCCGATGCTGCTCTTGCTGCTTATGAGCATGAGCTGGCAGAAGCAAAGAAAAATGCTCACAGCATTGCAATGGAATCAACTGAGAAAGCAAAAGCTGAATCAGCTGCTGCTAGAGAAAAAGTTGAATCCGGACTTGCAGAGCAAATGGCTGAAGCAGAAGCTCGCATTGCCGGCATTAAAGCAAAGGCCATGGCCGAAGTTGGCACAATTGCAAATGAAACAACCAGCGAAATTGTAAAAGACCTTATAGGTGGCAAGCTTACCAAGGCTGAAGTTACAAAAGCTGTTTCAAGCTTGGTTAAATAGGAAAGTATCATGGACGCTACTGCATGGGCCCTGGTTGGTCTTGTAATTTTCACCGGTATTGTTCTTTATCTCAAAGTACCTGCAATGGTGACAAAGAGCCTGGACGAGCGCGCAGATAAAATCAGCAATGAACTTGATGAAGCACGTGAACTACGTGAAGAAGCTCAAAATCTTTTGGCTGAATATCAAGCTAAGCGCCAAGCAGCAGAAAAAGAAGCTGAAGAAATTGTCGCTGCTGCCAAACGCGAAGCCAGCTTGTTGTCAGAAGGCGCTGCCCGTAAAACAGCAGAATTTGTTGAGCGTCGCACCGCATCTGCAGAGCAAAAAATCGCACAAGCTGAGGCACAAGCCATGGCTGATGTTAGAGCATCTGCTGTTGATGTAGCGATTGCTGCTGCTGAACAAATTGTTGCAGAAAAAGTAACTGGCGCAACAGCAAGCGGTTTGATCAAGACCAGCATTTCAGAGATTAAAACCAAACTGAACTAAGTAGTTTTATTTTGTTGAATTTAAAGGCGCATTTGAGCGCCTTTTTTTATGGGCTAATGGTTGTTTTCCAGCATTTGTTTGAGCGGTAAAAAACTTTTGCGGTGAATTTGGGCACGGACCCATCTGTTTGATGGCATCGCGGTGTTTTTGAGAGCCATAGCCCTTGTGTCCTGCAAGCCCGTATTCAGGATACATCTTGTCCGCTTCGACCATCATCCTGTCTCTAACTACCTTGGCGACAATAGAGGCTGCCGCGATAGAAAGAGATCTGGCATCTCCTTTGACAAATGCTTCACCAATGTTGCTTAGTTCTTTTGGTACATCACGTCCATCAATCATGGCATAGTCTGCCTTTACGGGCATAAGTGATACGGATACTTCCATCGCGCGCAAAGCAGCTTCGCGAATATTGATGGCATCGATTGTTTCAGCATTAAGACTGCACCAGGCAACATGGGATGTTTTCAGAATTTCGCCAAACAACACCTCACGCTTTTTCTCGGTGAGTTTCTTGGAATCATCTAATCCAATTGGCAGATTATCCGGATTCAATATAACCGCTGCTGCTGTCACAGGGCCAGCCAACGGGCCGCGACCTGCTTCATCAACGCCGGCAATTGCTTTTTTTCCTCGGCCCAATAATGTTCGTTCAATGGAAAAATCAGGCGCATTGGGCAGGGTGAAAGATTCAAGAGAATCAGTGACAGACATACGGGGAATGATATCTGTTCACTGATCCTCTTGATAGCCCGATAAGGAAATTGCGGCGTCAACTTACCGGGAAAATAATCTTCCTATACTCCGAGTCCTTGAAAATCTGATTATTTGGGGTTGACGTTTCAGGCT
>JAALLB010000148.1 GCA_011087745.1 Hyphomicrobiales bacterium
TCGTATCATATCACACCAAAACATTCGGGTTTTGGAGTAGGATGGGTATAATTAAAAACCCTTATTGTATTTGATGCCCATTTTCCGGCAATCAAAAAGATAAAATCTGGAGGAGAATCCATATGGATCGACGTAAATTTTTAACGGGCACTGCAGTCGCAGGTGCAGCAACAGCTACACTAGCAGCGCCAGCAATTGCTCAGTCAACAACTGACATGGTAATTGTATCAACCTGGCCTCGCGACTTCCCGGGTCTTGGTCTGCCAGCACAGCGTCTAGCTGCTCGCATTGGCGAACTTACTGATGGCCGTATTAATGTACAATACTTCGCTGCTGGCGAACGTGTAGGTGCATTTGACTCATTTGACGAAGTAGCTTCTGGCAACGCCCAAGCTTACATCGCTGCAGATTACTACTGGAAAGGCAAGCACCCAGGTTGGGCTGCATTTACTGCAATTCCATTCGGCTTCACATACACAGAAATGGACGCATGGATCAAATATGCAGGCGGTCAGGAACTTTGGGATGAGATTGCTGGCGAATTTGGCCTTAAGAACTTTGCTTGTGGTAACACTGGCGTTCAAATGGGTGGCTGGTTCAACAAAGAGATCGAATCTGCTGATGACCTTAAAGGTCTAAAAATACGTATTCCTGGTTTTGGTGGTGACGTTATGGCTAAGCTTGGTGCTTCTCCTGTATCACTTCCAGGTGGTCAAATTTATGAAAACCTTGTTTCTGGTGCTATCGATGCAACAGAGTGGGTTGGTCCATACAATGACTACTTCATGAAGTTCTATGAAGCAGCTAAATACTACTACTTCCCAGGCATGCACGAGCCGGGCGCTCAACTTGCAATGGGCATGAATGCTGAATTCTGGGGCAAACTGTCCAAAACAGATCAGGCAATCATCCAAGCTGCTTGTAACGAAGAAAATGCACGCACAATGGCAGAAACAAACGCTCACAACGGTGAATACCTGCAGCGTCTTGTTAATGACCATGGCGTACAGCTTCGTGAATTTAACGATGATGTTTACGATTCATTCGGTGAAGCTGCTGAAGAAGTTCTTGAAGAAGCACGTGATCACTCAGCGCTTTCCAAGAAAATCTACGACAGTGTTATCGAGAAACGCGCTGAAATTGGTAAATGGAGCGCTCTTTCAGACGTTTCATACACAATCAAGCGTAACCGCGTACTCGGTCTTTAAGACCAACATCAAATATTTAACGGGGCATTTTTGCCCCGTTTTACTTTGCCATAACAGGCAATCGATATTATTCTTTGGGGAGAGAGAATCTTGTCATCCGACAATTCGTCAATCGTGCCATCACAAGGCATGAAGTCAACATATACAATTCGCTTGTTTGGATGGGGCATGCTCTCCATAATGCTGGTATATGTCATCAACAATTTTCTGACCTTCGGCGCTGGTTTTCCAGGCGCGAATAAGGTTTTCGATGAAGGTGCCAGCGCCCTGTCGTGGCTGCAGGCTTTATTTTATTTCGTTGTTGCAGCTGCAACCGTATTCTGGCTCAACAAATGCAACCAGAAAACACTGCGTGAAGACAGTTTGGTCATCTCAAATATAAATACGGTTCTAATCCGTTGCGCATTTTGGGTGGTTTTGATCGTCGGCATTACCGACATGACAATTTCTTTCCTGCGTGTCGAAGGCTTTTTATCCAGTGTTGTCGGAGACAACGTTTCTTCTCAATTGGGCAAGTCACAATTTAGAGGCATATACGTTCATGTGCCTTTGATGCTCTTGGGTATAGCTTTAGGCTTTTTTACACGAACGCTTGGATTTACCTGGCTTACAATTTTGATTGTTGGAGCTGAACTATTAATTGTTATTACGCGTTTCATATTCTCCTACGAACAAGCGTTTATGGCTGATCTGGTCCGCTTTTGGTACGGCGCGTTATTCCTGTTTGCCAGTGCATATACTTTGCTGGAAGAGGGGCACGTTCGTGTTGATGTTTTCTATGCAGGATTTAAGAGTAAAACCAAGGGCATGATCAATGCTGTCGGCACGATATTCCTTGGATTAACGCTTTGCTGGACTATTCTTATTGTAGGAATGGGTGGGAAATCATCTGTTATCAACAGTCCGGTTTTTAATTTCGAAGTAACGCAGTCTAGCTTTGGAATGTACGTAAAATACATGATGGCAGGCTTTCTGGCCGTATTTGCCATTTCAATGATGATTCAATTTGTGGCTTACCTCCTGGATGCAGTTGCGGACTACCGCGATGACCCAGATAAAATAACGCCTGCGGCACCAGGAGCGCACTAACATGGAACTGCTATTTCTTTTTCTACTGGTTCTGATTATGGCCCTTGCGCTTGGCTCTGGTTATCCCGTTGCTTTTGCATTACCAGGGTCTGCGATAATTTCAATTTCATTGGCAGCGCTATGTGGTTATTTGTTTGCTGGCAATGTTGATGCCTACTTTGCCCAAGGAGGACCAGGGCAGTGGCTGAGTGCGGGTGTCACCAACCTTCGCGGGGTTTATTGGGAACCCGAACGTGATACGCTCATAGCCATTCCGTTGTTTATTTTCATGGGCATTATGCTTCAGCGTTCAAAGATTGCCGAAGACTTGCTGATCACAATGGCACAGCTTTTTGGGCCTGTTCCAGGTGGCCTTGGTATATCAGTTGTTTTCGTGGGGGCTCTTCTTGCTGCAACCACAGGTATCGTTGGCGCAACAGTTGTCGCAATGGGCTTGATTTCTCTTCCGGCAATGTTGCGCAATAATTATTCGCCTTCGCTGGCCACAGGCACCATTGCTGCATCAGGCACGCTCGGACAAATTATTCCGCCGTCGATTGTTTTAATCATTCTTGCTGACCAGCTCTCAAGTGCGGCTGATCAGGCAGGTACAGCACGTAAGGCACTCTTTAAGGAAAATACTGGCGAACTTTCAATGCCATCTGTTTTCGATGTTGGCTCAACCAGTGCTGGTGAAATGTTCCTGGGTGCTTTCGTACCAGGCATCGTGCTTGTTATCTTGTACATGCTGTACATTCTTGTCTTTGCATTTTTCAATCCAAAGGCTGCTCCAGCGGTGCGCTACGGTGGCGATTTTGATGTTGAGTTTTGGAAGAAAGTTTTCCTCACGCTCATTCCGCCATTAGCGCTGATTTTTCTTGTTTTGGGTTCAATTATCACGGGTATTGCAACGGTGAACCAGGCAGGTGCCATTGGTGCAGCAGGCGCTTTGGTAATGGCGGGTTATCGTCTTCATGAAGGTAATAAATCAGCCTATTGGCCTGCACTGCTTGCTATCGCATCCATGATATTGATCGCCATGGTGGTTTCAAATTTTGACACGAACATCAAAAGCATAGATTCAAGCGAAGATAGACTGGGAATTGGCATGGCAGTAACTGGCGTTGCTGGATTGCTTGCTGCACTCGTATGGAGCGGTTGGCGCGTATTTAAAATTGAAGACACTCTACGCGGCGTAATGGTAGAAACTGCAAAGACAACGTCCCTAGTCTTTATCATTCTACTGGGTGCTGCGATGCTCACAGCTGCCTTCCGTGCATTTGGCGGCGAAGAACTCGTGAAGCACTTCCTGGAAGGTCTGCCAGGCGGGTTCTGGACTAAATTTGTTATCGTAATGGCAGTTATCTTTATTTTGGGGTTTTTCCTGGATTTCATCGAGATTGCAGTAGTGGTCGTACCAATTGTTGCTCCAATCCTGCTGTCTGATCCATCTGCAAATATCACTGCAGTGTGGCTGGGGGTCATGATTGGTCTAAACATCCAAACATCATTCCTGACCCCGCCGTTTGGATTTGCATTATTTTATCTGCGAGGAGTGGCACCAGCTACGGTTAAAACACTTGCGATGTACAAAGGCGTTATTGCTTTCATTGGTTTGCAAATTGTTGCGCTGATAATTGTTGGCGTTTACCCAACATTGGTAAACTACCTGCCAAACCGTTCACTACTGTTGTCAGAAACTGCACCGCCACCGCGCAATCCTCAGCTGCAGTATTGCGTAGAGAAATATGTGACACAGCAATTTGCTGAAAATGGCAGCAAGATAAACAATGCAATTGATCTGGCAGGTTCCATTGATGTCAGCGCACTGCCCAAGAAACTTGCAAAAGACTTTAAAGGTAGTTTGGAAGAAGCGGGTGGAGCAATGGAATTACTAACCAATGCGAACAGTGCAGAAGCTGTAATCCAAGAAGCGTCCAAATCGTATCGCCCATTGCATGAAGAAGTACGACAAATTGAACGCGATATTCGCTTCTACAAAGCCGAGATTAAAGAACTACAAATTAGATCTGGCAAACTACGCGGCGATGAAAATGCATCCAAGCGTGACGTGATCGCTGAAGCAATTAAAGTGCTTGAAGCGGAAATGGTTGAAATTGAAAAAACAATCCCGGCTGAATGGGAAGAAAAGCGCAAAGATTTTGTTGGACTGTTGAAGGATGAATCAAAACTACGCTCGCAATACCGAAGAGCCGTTGATGGGGCGTATGAGCCGGTTCGAGAGTTGATGCTAACTCTGGCAAGCACCGGACAGTTTGTAGAGCAGGGCGAAGCATTAAAGGGTTTGGCTGCGCGTATCAATGCAGAAGAACCAAAAGCTATGGTTCCAGTTATTCAGGCAATGGAGAGAAGCTTTGGCGCTGTTGCTGGTCCAGGCGACGTAAAAAAGGTTCTTTCAAAAGTTCGTAGAGCCCTGAAATCAAAGACACCTGATAAAGAAAAGGCTCTGGGTGAATTGCAAAAAGCAATCACTGCTTTTGATGAGGAGGTGGATTGGCGTTCAAAAGCTGCAAGTGCAAATATTTTGCCTAAGCTTGAAGGTTATGAACAATCAATTCGCGGAACGATTGGACTGCGCCAGCAACAAAACATGCCACGTGATCTTGGCATCTTTATCGCAAGTTGTAATTCTGGCCATAGGGATTTGTCACTCAACTTCTAGGACATGAAATAAGCTGACATTACCAAGGATAAAAAAACAACAAAAGCTAATGCTATTAATTTTGGTATACTCCGAGTCCTTGAAAATCTGATTATTTGGGGTTGACGTTTCAGGCT
>JAALLB010000149.1 GCA_011087745.1 Hyphomicrobiales bacterium
AGCCTGAAACGTCAACCCCAAATAATCAGATTTTCAAGGACTCGGAGTATAGCTGGAATGAATTTGATTTAATTTCGCCCAATTAACAAAAACCAGCCATTTTCGTCCGTCGTTTCAACGCCCAAATCTTCGGCTTTCTTAAGTTTCGAACCTGCTCCAGGACCTGCAACAACCAAATCAGTTTTCTTCGACACAGATCCGGCAACCTTGGCGCCGAGCCGCTCTGCCATGGCCTTGGCTTCATCCCGCGTCATTTGCTCGAGTGAGCCGGTAAAAACAACGGTTTTGCCGGCAACGGGACTGTCCGTTGCCACCTGCTCCATGGGTTTGGGGTTAACTTGCGCTAACAATCGGTTCCAGACATCAAGGTTTCGCGGTTCAGAAAAGAATTCCTTGAGAGCCTCTGCAACCGTTGTACCAATGCCATCAACTGACAAAAGATCATCATAAACCTGCTGATCACTTAAACTAAGCATCGCTTGATTGAGGTTTTCGACTTCACCATAGGTTTTGCTGAGGTCTTTGGCTGTTTGCTCTCCAACATGGCGAATTCCAAGACCAAAAATAAATCGGTATAAATCAGCTTCCCGAACCCCATCAATAGCGTCAAAAAGCTTGGTAGCACTGGTGCTTCCCCACCCTTCCATATCCTTGAGCTTTTTCAGAGATCGCGCATCGCGTTCACGCAAAGTGAAAATATCTGCAGCATCAGCAATGCGCCCGCTTTCGTAAAATGCTTCAACCTGTTTGTCACCAAGCCCGTCAATATCAAGCGCACCCCGAGAAACAAAGTGTTTGAGGCGTTCAATAGCCTGTGCCGGACAGATCAGCCCACCCGTACAACGCTTAACAGAATCAGCCTTGCCGATTTTTTCATTAACATCGCGAACCGCATGACTGCCACAAACGGGACAACTGGTTGGAAATTCAAATGGCTGAACACCAGCTGGTCGTTTTGCCAAATCAACATCAAGTATTTGCGGAATTACATCGCCAGCCCGCTGAAGCATCACATGATCGCCGACCCGAAAGTCTTTACCATCACGAAGAACCTCACCCTTGCTACCAACACCTTTTACATAGTCCTCGTTGTGGAGCGTAGCATTGGTAACCACGACACCGCCAACTGTAACAGGCTCTAGTCGGGCAACCGGCGTCAGAGCACCCGTACGACCAACCTGAATTTCGATATCTCGCAATATCGTCCAGGCTTTTTCAGCAGGAAATTTATGAGCAATTGCCCAACGGGGAACGCGGGATTTTAATCCAAGACGTTCCTGCAACTCAAGATCATCAACCTTATAGACAACTCCGTCGACATCATACTCAAGTTCGGGGCGATCTTTTTCGATTTTTCGGTAATGTTTCAGAAGTTCTTCAATATTATCAAAGCTTTGCATTAGAGGATTGATTCTAAATCCGCATGCCTCCATCCACTCAACCATACCCATTTGTGTGGACGCTGGCATGGCACTCATCTCGCCCCAGGCATAGGCAAAAAAGTTTAAGGGCCGCGTTGCAGTAATTGCACTATCAAGTTGGCGAACCGAACCGGCTGCCGTATTTCTTGGGTTAACATAAGTCGGCTTACCCTCCGCTTCCATGCGCAAATTCAAATCCTGAAATGCCGCATGGCTCATATAGACTTCACCGCGAATTTCGACGACATCTGGAATATTTTCACCCGCCAATACAGTTGGTACATCTGAAATTGTCTTGGCATTTTCAGTAACGTTTTCACCCGTCGCACCATCACCTCTGGTTGCCGCTGTTACCAACCTTCCCTGCTCATAGCGAAGAGAAAGTGACAGGCCATCAATCTTGGGTTCCGCAGTTAAAGGCATCGCCTGGCTAGTGGGAAAATTCAGGAATTTCCTCATTCGCTTGGCAAAATCATGCACATCGTCATCGTTAAACGCATTTTCCAAAGAAAGCATTGGGATTGCATGAGTGACCTTCTCAAATTTATCGAGTGCAACAAACCCCACCTTGTGAGAAGGAGAATCTTCTCGGATTAAACTTGGAAATCGCTGCTCAATACCCAGATTTCGGCGGCGAAGCGCGTCATATTCCGCATCAGATATCTCAGGATTATCATTGGCGTGATAAAGCTCGTCATTTCGGGCGATTTCCAGCGCCAATCGCTCCAATTCCTGCGCTGCTGCTGTCTCAGTCAGCATTTCTATCGCTATTTGTGAATTATCCTGTGTCACACCGTAACCTGTCATCATGCAGCGTTTGATTGATAAGTTTTTCTGCAGCAGCCCGTGCTTCATCCGTTACCGTTGCGCCGGATAGCATGCGGGCAATTTCTTCCAGTCTAACACCATCAACAATAGGTGTAACCGCTGTTGCAACACGTTCGCTGCCATTAACTGCAGATTTGGCAATCAAATAGTGGCCTGCAGCCTTTGCTGCAACTTGTGGGGCATGGGTAACCGATAAAACCTGCACAGCATCCGACAACCGGGCCAAACGCCTTCCGATTGCATCAGCAACAGCACCACCCACACCAGAATCGATCTCATCAAACACCAAGGTGGGCGCAGAACCGCGATCAGCCAACGCCACTTTAAGCGCAAGCATAAACCGCGAGAGCTCGCCGCCAGAGGCAACTTTGCGCATTGCACCGGGATTGGAACCAGGATTGGTCTGCACCCAAAATTCCAGGGCATCAATTCCAGATGGCCCTGCATTTGATGCATCCGCTTCTTGATGCACAATGAATTTTGCAAGTTCCAGCTTTAACGCAGGCAATTCCTTCATCACTGTTCGGGCTAAAATATCACCTGCCTCACTGCGTTGCTCTGACAATGTGTTGGCAAGCCGAAAATACTCTTCTTTCAAGGACTTAACCTCGATAGTGAGCTTGGAAAGCCTGTCTTCGCCATCCTCCAGCATTGCCAAATTATCCGCCATACGCACAGCTAGATCAGGCAGGTTTTCAACTGCTACATTATACTTTCGAGCAGCAGCCCTAAGTGCAAACAACCGTTCCTCTGAAGATTCCAGCTCCTGTGGATCAAAATGGGTCTCATGAAAAGCAGTTTCCAGTGAATTTTGTGCCGCATACAACGCATTTAGAGCAAAATCCAGATGTTCCAGTGTTTCATCAATGAGTTCTCGCGCCTGTTCACGCTTACGTTCCAATCGTCTTGCAAGATTGGAAATCGTGGTAACCGGTGATCCATTTCCAGAGAGCTTTTCATTGGCTTCAGCAAGATCTGTAGCAACTTGCTCAATTTTCATCATCTTTTGACGTTGATCAGCAAGTTTATTCTCTTCTCCAGCTTCTGGCGCTAAAATCTTCAATTCTTCCGAAGAGGACCGAAGATAATCAGCTTCACGCTGCGCTTCTTCAACCTCTGCCTGCAGACTGTCCAATTTACTTTCTGCATCTTTCCATGCCTTCCATGCACGACCCGTCATTGTTGCTTGCGCTTCCAATCCGCCATGTGCATCCAGTAAATTTCGGTGGGTTGAAGCATCCAGCATGGCTCGGTCATCATGTTGCCCATGAATTTCAACAAGCTGACTGCCAATCTGGCGCATTAATCCAACAGAAACCGGGGCATCGTTGATAAAAGCCCGCGTTTTCCCGTCTTTTTTCTGTACACGCCGCAAAATTAGACCGTCATCGGTGGAAATCCCGTTCTCTAGCAGCACTTTATGAACTGGATGACCATCTATAGGCTCAAATACTGCCGTAACAGTGCCTTCCTCAACCGTATTGCGAACCAAGCCTCCCTCACCTCGCCCACCTAGAGCAAGTGCCAAACTGTCCAGAAGAATTGATTTACCAGCACCTGTTTCGCCCGTGAGCACAGACAAACCACTCGAAAACTCAATATCGAGCCTTTCGATCAGAACAATATCACGGATAGAAAGCTTTGACAGCATAGAATATTTATCGCAAAACAATGAATGAACAAATCAACTTAAATAGAGTCATATCAGCACTTCAATATTTTTTGCAGTGCTGTTTTGCGTTATCAAGAGTTAGAGCGATGAAAAACTAGGTTTTATGTCTGTTTGCCATTAATACCAAAGAGACCTTGTAGCTAGGAATTTTTGGATTCGCGTGGTTCTAGTCCACCCGTTTGAAACAATTTGTACGAATCATCATACCACTTGCTGTCGGGGAAGTTATGCCCGAGAACAGCCGCAGAGTTTTGTGCTTCCTGGATAAGACCAAGAGAATAATAGCTCTCTGTTAGTCTTGCCAGGGCTTCTTCTACATGGCGCGTGCTTGGATATTTTTCAACAACCTTGCGATAGCGATTAATCGAAGCCAAAAACTCTCTGCGTTCTTGGTAATAGCGGCCAACCAACATTTCTTTACCTGCAAGCTGATCGCGTGTAATCAAAATTTTCTTTTGAGCGTCCTCGACATATTCGCTTTCAGGGTATTTTTCGACAACAGCGTTCATAGCATTAAACGCTTTGACGGTTACGGCCTGATCACGTGTAATGTGCGGCATACGCTTAAAATAAGACATGCCTATGATATATTGCGCATAAGCCGCATCTTTATCACCTGGATATAGCTGCAAAAAACGATTGCCACTGTTAGCAGCTTCAGCATAAGCACCCTGGCGGTAATTGATAAATGTTTTCAAGATCAATGAACGACGTGAATATTCAGAATATGGATGCTGACGATCAATATCATCCAAGCGCTTTTGAGATTCTTTCAAATCGCCTGAATCCAGATTCGCAAGTGCCTGATTATAAAGTGTATCTGGAGCAATAATCTCGTCCACGGCAAAATCAGCATTCTTGTCATCTGTTTTGCTACAAGCAGAAACAGCAACAATGCATATGACCAAAGCAATCTTTTTAAAACCAGAAAACATCATATTTACCCACTTACAGCCCACGTGAAGTTATTACTACCTCAATGTTCATATAGAACAATACATTATGTCACAAAAAACATCCACACTCTTTCAAATAGGAATGTCGCAATTTTGTGGCAAACTCCACAGTACTAGACGCTATTGGATAAGGCGTTGAATTTTTTCATAAATGTGATT
>JAALLB010000150.1 GCA_011087745.1 Hyphomicrobiales bacterium
AGCCTGAAACGTCAACCCCAAATAATCAGATTTTCAAGGACTCGGAGTATAGCATTTGAATTATGAAGTATTCAACAATTGCTGTGCAGGGTGTGCGTATTTTACGCGTTGTCTTTTGCTGTCCGAATTCGTGCAAATTCTGCTGCATCACCTACGCGAAGGAATGAGTTGGTCTCCAATTCCAAACCAATCGTGGTTGGGAGCGTCGGCTTGCCCTGTGCACGCAGGCTATCGATTTCCTTTGCACGCTGCGCTAAAGCTTGATTTTCCGGTTTGATGGTGATGCAAAAATTTGCATTTGCCTGGGTATATTCGTGGCCGCAATAAACAACAGTTTCAGGTGGCAATTTTGCCAGCTTTGAGAGCGAATTCCACATCATATTGGCATCGCCTTCGAAAATACGTCCACACCCAAGCGCAAAAAGTGTGTCGCCTGTGAATACAACTCCGCTTTTAGGAAAATAGAAATTGATCATGCCCAGTGTGTGACCCGGAGTTGAGATTACGTCGGCAGTCTCTCCGCCGAAAGTAAACTGATCACCATCATTTTTGGTTTCATCCAGCGTATCAATTTTGGAAGCCTCGGCCTGTGGTCCAATGACATGGCAGCCATATTTGGATTTAAGCTCTGCAATGCCCTGGGTGTGGTCCCAATGATGATTGGTTACCAGAATATGGGTAAGCGACCAGCCATTTCCTTTCAGGGCATTTTCAACAGCATCAGCATCCGGCGCATCAATGGAAGCCGTATCTCCCGTTTGAAGATCGTGAATGAGTACCCCGTAGTTGTCTGATAAACATGCGAACTGATGAAACTTGAGTGCAGACATTATTCTTCTCCGTTATGCTTTTTATAGAGATAATAACTCATCTGAGCACTGGCAACCATCGCGTACAAGCACTATTATCTTTTTCATGATTATGGATGTTGTAGCATTGCGGGAATTTTATGGGGGTGCGTTAGGCCAAGCAGCTGTTGCTTCAGTGAGTTCATCAGTTTCTGCGATGTGGCATCAGTCTCATGGAGAGCGGTTTATGGGGTTGGGGTATCCGGTTCCCTGGCTGGAGCGGTTTTCCCCTGATTGTGAACGTACCATCTGCATGATGCCTGCTGCACAAGGTGCATTGCAATGGCCAACTGAAGATGAACCCGCAACCGCGCTGACCTATGATGATGAGCTACCACTTCGTGATGGTTCTGTTGACCGGATTTTAATGGTGCATTTTTTGGAACATGCCGAAAATGCAGATGAATGCATTTCCGAGGCTTTTCGTGTTCTTTCTCCCGGTGGTGCATTGATGATTGTTGTGCCAAACCGAACAGGCGTTTGGGCGCGATTTGAACATACGCCATTTGGGACAGGAAAACCTTATAGCAAAAGGCAATTGAACCGGTTGTTGAAGGATAATCAGTTTACGCCAGATGTCTGGTCGGATGCTCTTCACTTTGCTCCATCAAGCCGGGAATTTGCGCTTAGGTTTCGTACCGGAATTGAGCGGGTTGGCCGAAAGATTTGGCCAGCTTTTGCCGGTGCAATTTGTGTCTCGGCATCCAAGCAGCTTTATCAAGGATTGCCAGTAACCACGAGAGCAAGGCGACGTGTGGCAGTTCCTGTTTTAATTCCACAAAGCTCTGGAAGGACAAATCGCGAAGAGGGTTGAATCTTTTCTTTGATTTTGTCGCGATGTTTCAATAGAAACTCAAACTTGATTGATTTGTTTGGAGTTACCTCATGGATAATAGCAAAACGGTAGATAAAAATGTCCCACAGCCAAAAACAGGTGTGATGGATATTGCTACTTATGTTCCTAGTAAATCCAAAGTGCCGGCTGATGTCACGCTTCATAAGCTTTCATCCAATGAAAGCCCAATTGGGCCAAGCCCGCATGCGGTTGCAGCCGTTGCTGAATCTATTTCCAAAATGCAGGATTATCCGGATGGTTCATCAACTCAGTTGCGTAACGCAATTGCGGATGTGCAAGGGTTGAATGCGGAGAACATAATTTGCGGAAATGGTTCTGATGAAATTCTGGGCCTACTTGCGACCACCTTTCTAGCCAATGGTGATGAAGCGATTTTTACAGAGCATGGGTTTCTGGTTTACCGCATTGCAACATTGGCAGCAGGCGCAACGCCAGTTGTTGTAAAAGAAGATGATTGCAAGGCAGATGTTGATGCCATTTTGGCAGCCATTACACCAAAGACAAGGTTAGTCTTTCTTGCCAATCCAAATAATCCAACCGGAACTTATTTGCCGATTGAAGATATCAGACGTTTGCACGCAGGCCTGCCCGGTAATGTCGTTTTGGTCATTGATGCAGCTTATGCGGAATACGTGCGCCGCAATGATTATGAGTCTGGTATCGAAATGGTGTCCGGTAATTCAAATGTCATCATGACGCGCACATTTTCCAAAATATATGGCTTGGCGGCACTACGCATTGGATGGGCATATGGCCCGCGACCGATGATTGATGCATTAAACCGGGTCAGAGGGCCCTTTAATGTAAATGCGGCGGCGATTGCTGCAGGAACTGCAGCCATTCAGGATAAAGTGCATCTGGAGCACTCCATTGCTCACAATGATGAGTGGCTGTTGAAGGTCACAACTGCGTTGGAAGCCTTGGGTTTGAAAGTGACACCCTCTGTCGGCAATTTTGTATTGGTACATTTTTCTGAAACGGCAGGTAAAACAGCAGCAGAGGCCGATGCCTATTTAACAAAGCGCGGCTTTGTTTTGCGAGCGGTGACCGGTTATGGTTTCCCCAATGCACTTCGTATGAGTATTGGTAGCGAAGAAGCGAACCTTGGAACCCTTGCTGCCTTGAAGAAATTTTTATCCTGATGTTTGAAAAAGTAGCTCTTATTGGTATCGGCCTTATCGGTTCATCACTTTCACATGTGATGAAACGAGAAGGATTGACGAAATCCATTGCTGTTTCTTCCCGAAGCGCGGAAACGTTAAAACGCGCTGAAGAACTGGGTCTGGGTAATGCCTATTCGCTTAACGCTGCTGATGCCGTTAAAGGTGCTGATCTGGTTATTGTTTGTACGCCGGTGGGGGCCTGTGAACAGGTTGCCAAAACCATTGCGCCCAATTTACAGGCAGGCGCAATCGTAACGGATGTGGGTTCAGTAAAGAGTTCTGTAATTGCTCAAATGCAGCCACACTTGCCTGACAGCGTTCACCTAGTTCCAGGACATCCAATTGCGGGTACGGAGTATTCCGGTCCGGATTCTGGTTTTGCGGCCCTTTTTGAAAATCGCTGGTGCGTTTTGACGCCTGATAAGGCAACAGACAAAGCTGCAACAGCAAAGTTGAAGTTGTTTTGGGAAAATTGTGGCTCGCACGTTGAGATTATGGATGCACATCACCATGATCTGGTTTTGGCGATTACATCTCACCTGCCGCATTTGATTGCCTACAACATTGTAGGTACAGCCAATGAACTTGAAACAGATACACGATCAGAAGTGATAAAATTTTCAGCTTCCGGGTTTTGTGACTTTACCCGTATTGCGGCTTCCGATCCAACCATGTGGCGCGATGTCTTTATTCATAACAAGGATGCAGTGCTTGAAATTCTTGGTCGCTTTTCGGAGGATCTAAGTTCTTTGCAACGTGCGATCAGGCGCGGCGATGGAGACTATCTTTTTGATCTGTTTAGCCGTACCCGCGATATTCGTCGTTCGATTATCGAGATCGGCCAGGACGTTGAAGCACCCAACTTTGGCCGGGATGAAACTGAGGAATAGATCGCGCTTAAAACAGCGGAGATAATTTTCCGAGTGGTATAATTCCAATGCTAATTTTGCCGTTTCGCAGAGTGATTGGCAGAAAAATTTCGTTCTTGCCGGTTTTCTGTGCGAGCAACGCAACAGCTTTTGAAGCATCCGCAAACTTTTGTCGTTCTTCCGGAAAACTCTTGCTTAAGGCATTGATCAATTTTGGCAGTTCGCGAACAGTGACGTTGAATTTGCCAAATAGTAGACCCTCCTTGCTAACTTCGGCGGGACCGGATACTTCCAGCATGCCGCCATCAATTGGTGCGTATTGGAAGTTTTCTATCTGGCCCTTTAGGCCTTTTCTTTTTGCAACGCGCAGAATGCTGGTGCGATTTACAATGTCCTTGTAAGTGTCTTCCAACAAAAGCGTTGTATCCAAATTGAATGTTGGCCAGAGCCCATTTTGTGACTTTGCTTCCTTTACAACGACCGCCAAATTGACATCATTATCGCCAGATTGTCGCCCATGTAATTGCATGTCTGTTATTCGCATGGTGTGTTTGGCACGTTTGGCGGGAATGAGCACTACCTGTTTTCCCTGCAGGGACAGGTTTTCCGGGCCGGATAATCCAGCCTTCAGACTTGAGCGCATGGATTTCCAGGATGTATTGAACCGGTCGCCATTAGGTAGCGTTAGGCTGGCAGGAGATTTAAGCTCTACTATTGCTTTATTGGGCTGATAGGTTTGCGCGGCTGTTCTTAACTCTCCGGCTTCAAAAACAACTCCTGTTACATCATCTGCATAACGTACTTCATCGCAGTTCAAGCTGATGCGAAAGGGAAACCCGTTGACTTCCTGGTTGGTGCATTCAATGTCCCGGCCCTTGTCAGCTAACTTGGTCTTGGTGTCAGAAATTGCTGTTTCTATTTTGCCGGCGACGAAATACCAACCAGCGCTCCAACCCACTATAAGCAAAATGATTGTGCTTAAAAGAAAGATACCTTTTTTCACGGCTATGCTTTTTCTTAAATTCAATATATTCAGGTTAAGAACTAGATTCTAATTATGGTTGTTATGAGTGATTTTTGGGTATTTGGCTATGGTTCTTTGATTTGGAATCCGGGCTTTGAAGTTTTAGAAAAAGAGCGCGCAACATTATATGGGTTGCATCGGTCATTTTGTGTCTATTCTTGGGTCCACCGGGGAACGCAAGCTGAACCCGGGCTTGTGCTGGGCCTGGACAGGCTACCGCATGCACACATCTTTGCTGAAGGTGACCGGATGGGTCTTTCCATGT
>JAALLB010000151.1 GCA_011087745.1 Hyphomicrobiales bacterium
AAAAATCCTCACCTGCACTTTCTCATTCAACGTTCGGTAACTTGGCAATACCATATGAACATTTGATTACGGATCCAAAGAAAGCAATCCGAACCCTGCCTCCCCTAATAAAAGGCTATCTGAGGTTAGGTGCATTCTTTTCAGATAGCGTGGTAGTCGATGAAGATTTCGGCACAATAGACATTGCTGTCATACTGCCCGTTGCAAACATCAATCCTCGTTATGTGAGCTATTATGGGCCACAGGCAACCAAACATCGCAAATCTACCTGAAATTGAGACACCTCCCCTGTGGATGGCAAGCCACGGACCCCACAAAGCCTTGCACCATGGTCAACTTTAGGGAATCTTAAGGGACATGTCTGAACTCATTTTACCAGGTATCCCTTGTCGCAAACTTTAAAAGACAAACCGCCAGCATCCGTTCCAACACCGATGATGCAGCAATTTATAGAGATAAAATCCGTCAATATGGATTCTCTATTGTTTTACCGTATGGGAGATTTCTATGAGCTCTTCTTTGATGATGCAGAAACAGCATCTCGTGCACTTGGCATAACGCTTACAAAACGCGGTAAGCACCTGGGTGAAGACATCTCGATGTGCGGCGTTCCGGTTCATGCAGCAGAAGACTATCTGCAAAAACTCATTGGTCTTGGTTATCGCGTTGCAGTTTGTGAACAGACTGAAGACCCCGCTGAAGCAAAAAAACGGGGTTCCAAATCGGTTGTAAGACGTGATGTCGTGCGCTTGGTTACACCTGGGACTGTCACCGAAGAAAAACTGCTTGATCCTTCTGCATCGAATTTTCTTGCAACGCTAGCCCGTATCAAAAAGGACGAAAATAGTTTTGAAATAGCAATTGCCTGGATTGATATTTCAAGGGGCAGTTTCCGGGTAACAAAAGTCAGTCCACAAGAACTTGGTGCTGTGCTTGCGCGCATAGAACCTCGAGAGCTGGTGATGCCAGAAAGTGTTTACAACGAACCTGATATAAAACAGAAAATCATGTTGGACGAAAAAGCCATCACAATTGAAAGCCCAACATTCTTTGATAGCCAAATGGCGATTGAACGTCTCAAGGAAACCTTCAATGTAAAATCCCTTGAAGGCTTTGGCGACTTCTCAAAAGTTGAGCTGTCCGCCGCAGGTGCTGCACTAGCCTATGTGAAGAAAACTCAAATTGATGAACGCCCGGCTTTAATGCCGCCATCCCGTGAAGATTCAAGCCATGCAATGTTCATTGATGCAGCAACGAGGGCAAATCTTGAATTAATGCGAACATTATCAGGTGAAAAACACGGAAGCCTGTTTCATGCAATCAATCATACTGTAAGCGGCCCTGGTGGACGATTACTGGCAGAGCGTATGATGAGCCCTTTGACAGACATTGAACAAATTACCCAGCGGCAAAATTCAATATCGTTCCTTGCTTCGGCACCGGAATTGGCTCGACACTTACGAAGTTCAATCAAACAAATCCCAGACATGGCCCGAGCACTCTCAAGATTATCCCTTAACCGAGGTGGCCCGCGCGACCTTGCCGGGCTGCTTTCTGGTATGAAGGGTGCTCGTGATATTGTTGTAGGGCTTTCAAAATCAAGTGAATTACCTTTTGAGTTCCTGAATGCCCGCCAGGCTATTGAAGAAATGCCCACCGAGTTGCAGGAACTTTTAACAAAAGCACTTGCTGATGAGCTCCCGTTGCTTGCTCGCGATGGTGGGTTCATTCGGGAGGGCTATCACGCTGAATTAGATGAATTGCGCAAACTCCGAGATGAAAGCCGCCGCGTCATTGCAGGTATGCAACTAAGATACGCAGAAGAAACAGGTGTTAAATCTCTCAAAATAAAACATAATAACATGTTAGGTTATTTCATTGAGGTAACTGCTAATAACGCAGACCCGCTTATCAGCGAAGAAGGTAAAGCCCAATACATTCATCGTCAGACCCTTGCCAATGCAATGCGTTTTACAACCACAGAACTGGCGGAAATTGAAACCAAAATTGCAAATGCCGCTGGGAAAGCCCAACAGATAGAGTTGGAACTTTTTTCAAAACTGGTTTCAAGTGTAATTGATCATGCCTCCCTGATTTCAAGAACTGCTGATGCGATCGCAATCCTGGATGTCGCGCAAGGCCTGACTCATTTAAGTGAAACCTATGAATATTGCCGACCAAAAGTTGATGACAGTCTGGCTTTTGAAGTCGTGGCTGGTCGCCACCCTGTGGTAGAACAGGTTTTAAAGCGGGATGCTCAAAACCCGTTTGTAGCAAATGATTGCAACATCGGAGGCGATGAAGCCGGCAAGCTATGGTTGTTAACAGGTCCCAACATGGGCGGTAAATCAACCTTTTTGCGCCAAAACGCCTTGATTATTATCCTTGCTCAAATGGGAAGTTTCATACCCGCAAAACAAGCCCACATTGGCATCGTGGATCGTCTCTTCAGCCGGGTGGGTGCTGCAGATGATCTTGCCCGTGGGCGGTCAACCTTTATGGTTGAAATGGTTGAGACCGCCGCAATCCTTAATCAGGCAGAGGTAAAATCATTTGTAATTCTGGATGAGATCGGTCGCGGCACAGCAACTTTTGACGGGCTGTCAATTGCATGGGCGGCAATCGAACATCTGCATGAAGCCAACTTTTGCCGAACCCTTTTCGCAACCCACTATCACGAATTGACGTCCCTGGCAGAGCCGCTTGAACGACTTTCAAACGTCACCATGAAAGTAAAAGAATGGGAGGGCGATGTCGTATTCCTGCACGAAGTTGTAGTAGGCATGGCTGATCGCTCATACGGTATTCAAGTTGCCAAACTGGCAGGTCTCCCACAGGCAGTTGTTGCAAGAGCACGCGACGTATTGGATCAACTTGAAAGTACCGAGCGCACCAATAATGCAAAAACATTGATTGATGATCTTCCGCTGTTTTCTGTAGCAGCAGCCGAGCCAGCTCCAGCTAAATCAGATAGTAAAATTGTTGAAGCGCTAGAGAATATCTCTCCTGATGATCTGTCACCAAGAGAAGCTCAGCAGGCTCTTTATGAGTTAAGAGCCTTGCTGATTTCTAAAAAACCTTAAGCAGCTGCACTAGCTTTCAAAAGGCCACGATTGACGAGAAACTCGGCAATTTGCACTGTATTAAGCGCAGCACCTTTACGAAGGTTATCTGAAACAACCCACAAGTTAAGCCCGTTCTCAACTGTAATATCCTCACGAATACGAGAAATATAAGTTGCATCTTCGCCGGCACATTCAAGCGGAGTGATGTAGGTTTCCTCATCTGCATTATCAACCACAAGACATCCAGGTGCCTCACGTAAAATCTCGCGTGCTTCCTTGGCCGAGATTTCATTCTCAAATTCGATATTTACGGATTCAGAATGGCCAACGAATACAGGAACCCGTACAGCTGTACAGGTAACCTTGATATTCTTGTCCATCATCTTTTTGGTTTCCGCTACGACTTTCCATTCTTCTTTTGTGTAGCTATCTTCCATAAACACATCGATGTGTGGAATGACATTGAACGCAATACGCTTTGGAAACTTAACCGCTTCAACCGGATCAGCAACGAAAACAGCACGTGTTTGATTAAACAACTCATCCATTGCTTCTTTGCCAGCGCCAGAAACAGACTGGTATGTCGAAACAACAATACGCTTGATGTTCGCCTTGTCATGTAGCGGCTTTAAAGCCACAACCAATTGGGCAGTTGAACAATTTGGATTCGCAATAATGTTCTTTTTTGTAAAGCCTTCAATCGCATCAGCATTTACTTCAGGAACAATCAACGGCACATCTTGATCATACCTAAACGCGGAAGAGTTATCGATCACTACACAACCTTGAGCAGCAATTTTTGGTGCCCATTCTTTCGAAACATCACCTCCAGCTGACATCAAGGCAATGTCCGTATCAGAAAAATCATAACCATCAAGCGCTTTGATTTTCAGCGTTTTGTCACCAAAGGAGACTTCCTTACCCTGACTACGACGTGAGGCAAGCGCCACAACAGTGTCTGCCGGAAACCCACGCTCATCCAGAATGTCGAGCATTTCTTTGCCAACATTGCCTGTAGCGCCTACGATTGCAATTTTATATCCCATGGAACTTTCTTTCTTCACTCTCACCGTTGTCATCACCCTCCCGTTTTGCCCGGAAGAGTGTATCGGGCACAAGCGGAAGCGATCAGACCTTGATGGTCTTCGTTGTCTTTGAAGTTGTCTTAGTTGTAGTCGAACGCAAAGAAACACGGTCAGCTGATGCTGCCGCGTCTATTGAAGATAAAAATGTAAGAGCATTTTCAAACATAAATCTAATCTCAAAGCTTCGATGAAAGTTACATAACGGGATTTTGTGAAGAGTCAATGAACGATGGGCGCAAAGCAGCAATTAAGCGCAAATTTATTCCCAGGCGAACGCGGTCTTTGTCAGTTTTTCATCGTCAAAATGCTCTGAACCGTTTGCAATTGCCCGTCCACCAGCATTTTCATAAAAAGTGATAGCAGGGTCATTATCAGACAAAACCCAAACAACGACACCCTTATAGCTACGACGCTTTAATTCATTCACCGCATCAGCAAATAACTTTGAACCCAAACCAACACCTTGATATTCCGGGCGCAGGTAAATTTCATAAACTTCGCCCTCAAACGGGAATGTGCTTACGCGATTTGGACCAAGCGTTGCATAACCAACAATCTCATTGTCCATTTCAATCACTAAAATCAGGGTGGATTTGCGAATGGCATTTGCCCACCATTTCACATCTCTTCTGTTAATCATCCGCGCCAAAGCAGCATAAGGAACAAGCCCAGCATAGGCATTTTTCCATGAAGCTTCGTGCACCCGAGAGATAGCGCCTGCATCCTCCGGCTTTGCACGTCTGGTCTCAGCGGTAATCGTAAACATGCAGGTATACTACATTTACTTTTTGTTAACCTAAAGGGAAAAATGATTAATATACTCCGAGTCCTTGAAAATCTGATTATTTGGGGTTGACGTTTCAGGCT
>JAALLB010000152.1 GCA_011087745.1 Hyphomicrobiales bacterium
GCCTGAAACGTCAACCCCAAATAATCAGATTTTCAAGGACTCGGAGTATATTCAAGCGCAAAATCCCGCGTTCAAGATTTCTGGCAATTTCGATGAACTCACGCAAGTGTTCTTAAATCTGGTTGAAAATGCGATTAAATACAGCGTACCAAATTCAGTGGTGAAGATTGAAGTTAAAACTCAAACAAATGTTTCAGGCATCCCCGGTCAGGCTGCAGTCGTTGAAATCAGGGATCAAAGCAACGGCATCGACAAGAAACATATTGCCCGACTGACAGAGCGGTTTTATCGCGTAGATGCCCACCGCTCACGCGATAAGGGTGGAACAGGGCTTGGTCTGGCTATCGTAAAGCACATCATCAATCACCATCGTGGGCGAATGCATATTGATAGTGAAGTTGGCGTCGGAAGTACCTTTACAGTCTATCTCCCCATCGACAGCTAATTGATGAAAAATCTGATGACAGTCCACAGCTGTCATATAAGTGTCATAGCAATTTCAAATACGCATTATAGACAAGTCTCATCCAAGTTTTTGGAAAATAAAATGAGAAAACTGTCTAGAAGAGAGATTGATATGTCCCTTACAAAATCAGCTATTACTGCCACAACATCCGCGCTTGCACTTCTTGCATTCGCACACGTAGCCAATGCCCGCGATCAAATTAACATCGTCGGCTCTTCTACTGTATTTCCCTTTTCAACAACCGTTGCCGAGCGATTTGGGAATAATACAGATTTCAAAACGCCGGTCGTTGAAAGTACCGGTTCAGGCGGCGGCTTGAAACTTTTCTGTAGTGGTATTGGTGAAAACACACCCGATATCACAAATGCGTCCCGCCGGATCAAAGCTTCAGAAGTTGAGCTTTGTGCAAAAAATGATGTCAAAGAAATTATTGAGGTAAAAATTGGCTTTGACGGTATCGTGCTTGCTAATTCTCGCACCGCAGACATCATTAACCTAACCCGTAAAGACATCTTCCTTGCACTTGCGAAGAATGTTCCAGATGGCGAGGGCAAAACCAAACCAAACCCATATAAAACATGGGCAGAAGTAAACTCTGAATTACCAGCCATTAAAATTGAAGTGCTTGGCCCTCCGCCAACATCTGGCACACGCGACGCATTTGTTGAACTTGCCATGGAAGGCGGATGTAAGAAAGTTGATTGGATTAAAGCAATGAAGAAATCTGATAAACAGGCTTATAAAACGCTTTGTCATACAATCCGCGAAGATGGCGCTTTTGTAGAGGCTGGTGAGAACGACAATCTTATTGTCCAGAAGTTGGAAGTTAACCCAAATGCATTTGGCATTTTCGGATACAGCTTTCTTGATCAGAATTCAGACAAGGTTCAGGGCAGCATGGTAGGCGATGTGGAACCAACTTTTGAAAACATTGCTGATGGTGCTTACCCGATTTCACGTTCACTCTTTTTCTACGTAAAGAAAGCGCACATCGGGGTCATACCCGGCATTGAAGAGTTTCTTGAAGAATTCATGAGTGAAGATGCATCTGGTGAAGATGGTTACCTTGCAGACAAAGGTTTAATCCCGATGACTGAGGATGAAGCTGAAGAGTGGAAATCTCAAATTTCCAATTTAGAAAACCTTGCCCTCTAGTTCATTTAATCTCCAATGGTTCAGCGTTGCCTTCAATGCTGAACCAACCTACTTCGAGTAAGTCATGTCACAAGACGAAACACACACAATTGATATTATTGGCAAACCTTCACGCCATAAAATTCAAGAAAAGATTGTTACGTATTTCATGCTACTTTGTTCATCGGTAGCCATTCTTACCACAATAGGAATTCTGGCATCGCTTACGTTTGAAACATTTGCTTTCTTTCAAAAGGTTTCCTTCCTTGATTTTCTATTTGGCCTTGAATGGAGTCCGCAAACAGCATTGCGTTCTGATCAGGTGGGTTCGTCTGGCTCTTTTGGTGCCGTGCCGTTGATAACAGGTACATTATTGATCAGTGCAATAGCCATGTTTTTTGCAACACCGCTTGGTTTATTGTCTGCGATATATCTGGCTGAATATGCCTCGAAGAATGTCAGGGCAGTTGTAAAGCCGCTTTTGGAATTACTGGCAGGCATTCCAACGGTTGTTTACGGTTTTTTTGCAGCCCTAATCATAGCGCCTTTTTTGCGCGGCGGTGGTGAAAATGTCGGACTTGTTATCTCTTCTGAAAGTGCTCTCGCCGCTGGCTTAACCATGGGCGTCATGATAATCCCGCTGATCTCTTCTTTATCTGATGATGTTATCAACGCTGTTCCACAATCATTGCGCGACGCATCCTACGGCCTTGGGGCTACACAGACAGAAACGATCAAGGAAGTTATACTGCCAGCGGCTATTCCAGGCATTGCAGGTAGTTTGTTGCTTGCCACTTCAAGAGCCATTGGCGAAACCATGATTGTCGTAATGGCTGCTGGCCTTGCTGCAAATCTTACTGCAAATCCGTTTGAAGCCGTTACGACTGTCACAGTTCAAATTGTGACGCTATTAACGGGCGATCAAGAGTTCGAAAGTGCAAAAACCCTTTCTGCTTTTGCCCTTGGTTTCTTCCTTTTCATTATCACGTTGTGCTTGAACATAGTCGCCTTGAAAATTGTTGATCATTACAAGGAACAATATGACTGACAACATCAATATATTGATAGCGAGCAGCAATGCAAAACGCCAATCCGCAGAACGCAGCTTTCGGGTTTACGGCATATTTGCGATCATTCTTTCGCTTTCATTCCTGTTCATTATGATAGGGTCTATTGGATTGCGGGGCGCAACAGCGTTCAAGCAATCTTTTGTTCAGATTGAAATGGAAATCCCATCTGACAAGATTGATGCGGACAACATTAAGCGTGCTAGATTTGGTAAACTGCTTAAAGCGGCCTTGAGAGATAGTTTTCCCGATTTGAAATCTAGAAAAGAGAAGAAGCAACTATACAAGCTTATCAGTTCAAATGCTGAATATTCCATTCGTGACCAAGTTCTGCAATCGCCTGAAATAATTGGAACCAAAGCCAAGTTTTGGGTTAGAGCCTCTAGTGATGTGGATATGTACTTAAAGGGATATATTGATACAAATATTCCAGAAGACCAAAGACGAATTTCTGACTTGCAACTCAGTTGGATTGGGAAATTTCAAGACGCGGGTCAGATTGAAAGCCGATTCAATACCCGCTTTTTCTTGGGTGGTGACTCTCGTGAACCTGAGCAGGCCGGAATATTGGGTGCAGTTATAGGTTCCGCTCTAAGTCTACTGGTTTGCTTTCTTATTGCTTTTCCGCTTGGTGTTTTTGCAGCGGTATATCTTGAAGAGTTTGCACCCAAAGGCAAGCTTAGCCGTGTTATTGAGATTAATATAAATAATCTTGCAGCGGTTCCCTCAATTGTTTTCGGACTACTAGGATTAGCCATTTTCCTGAACTTTTTTAACCTGCCACGCTCAACGCCTTTAGTTGGCGGTATGGTGTTGGCACTAATGACTTTGCCAACCATTATCATTGCGTCTCGAGCCGCTTTGCGGGCAGTGCCACCTTCAATACGCCAGGCAGCAATCGGGTTGGGTGCAAGCAAGGTGCAAACGACGTTTCATCATGTAATCCCTCTTGCAATGCCGGGCATGTTGACTGGATCAATCATCGGCATGGCGCAAGCATTGGGTGAAACCGCGCCCTTGTTAATGATTGGAATGGTGGCGTTTATTGTCGATGTACCCCAAGGTATTACAGATGCAGCCACTGCATTACCTGTTCAGATATTTTTATGGGCAGACAGCCCGGAACGAGGTTTTCTAGAAAAAACTTCTGCAGCTATCCTTGTCTTATTAGTCTTTTTGATCGTCATGAATTTGGTTGCAATCATATTAAGACGTCGTCTTGAGAAACGTTGGTAGGAGAGAAGTTATGAATAGTGTGGTAATGCCAAATGAATTGGGAACTACAGATTACCAAACAGAACTCATTGCGGGAAAGTCTATTATCCAAGCAAGGGATGTGGATGTATTTTATGGTGACAAGCAGGCATTGTTTGGCATGGAACTGGATATCTATGAAAACTCTGTAACGTCTCTTATTGGGCCTTCCGGTTGTGGCAAAAGTACTTTGCTACGTTGCTTCAATCGCATGAATGACGTTATCTCGACATGTCGGGTAACAGGATCCATTGAACTTGATAGCCAAGACATCCATGCTCCTGAAGTTGATGTGGTTGCCCTTAGACAAAAAGTAGGAATGGTTTTTCAAAAACCCAATCCGTTTCCTAAATCTATTTATGATAATATTGCTTATGGGCCTCGTATTCATAATATGACACCTTCCAAGGTAGAGCTTGATGAAGTCGTTGAGAAAAGCTTGAAAAGGGCTGGCTTATGGGAAGAGGCAAAAGACCGCCTCGATAAACCGGGGACTGGCCTTTCAGGTGGCCAGCAGCAAAGGCTGTGTATTGCAAGGGCAATTGCGGTCGAACCAAAAGTTATCTTGATGGATGAACCTTGTTCTGCATTAGATCCTATCGCAACCGCTAAAATTGAAGAGTTGATTGATGAATTGCGACAACGCTTTACAATCATCATTGTGACCCATTCAATGCAACAGGCTGCTCGAATTTCACAACATACAGCATTTTTCCATATGGGATATTTAGTGGAATTTGGTGAAACTGGTGATATTTTCAGTGCCCCGAAAGATGAGCGTACACAAAATTACATAACAGGACGAATAGGTTAAACTTATGGATAACGTACATATTGTAAAAGCATTTGACCAAGATATTGAACTGATTCAAAGCATGATCCTTGAGATGGGTGGGTTGGTGGAAATACAGATTTCCCAGTCGATAAATGCTTTTGGTGACAGGGATGTCGAGCTTGCAGAAAAAGTACGGGCGGATGACAAGGCTGTTGATGTTTTGGATGCCAAAATTAATGAGCTATACTCCGAGTCCTTGAAAATCTGATTATTTGGGGTTGACGTTTCAGGCTT
>JAALLB010000153.1 GCA_011087745.1 Hyphomicrobiales bacterium
AACCGGGACAAATCATAATTGTACTTGAATCGCTCAAGCCTGAAACGTCAACCCCCAATAATCAGATTTTCAAGGACTCGGAGTATAATCATCAAAAGTCAGGCCGCACAGTGCTCCATTTTGCAGATCTTGTCTCGCGCGTTTGTTGAAGCGAAATATATCTCTCAACATTTTTAGAAAACTAGGTGAGAGTATGTTGGTGGGTTGTGCAAAGACACCAGAGAGTTTCTTGCCACCTTTCCATTCCAATTTGCCATCGTCGAGGGAAACTGAAAATTCCATGTCTGAAGCGGCAGTTTTAACATAAAGATGTTTGAAAAGTTCAATGAGGTTTGGATAATTGTTTTCGTTGTATACTATGAAGCCTGTATCAACGGGAATGGTTCTTCCATCAATTTTTACATCTACTGTTGCTGAATGACCGCCAAGGCGATCTCTTTTTTCATAAACTGTAACATCGTGTGCTTTTGACAGTGCCCAAGCTGCTGAGTTGCCCGAAATGCCGGAGCCGATTACCGCTATTTTCATTTAATTTTGAACACCTTATTCCTGCACACCCTAACCATACACGTAACCTAGGGTTATTTTTTGGGCTTGCAAGTCACCAGTACGCCCAATTTTATAATTATCACAGGAAGTTACGTGCAAAGGCCATTTTTTGTTTCAAAATTTAATTCTAGAGCTTGAAGCTATCGCCTTCACGAGCCGCCGCATGATCAGGGTTTTCTTCTGTCATGGTTTTTTCAATTTCGTCCAACTCTTCATCGTTCCTGAATGGCATATGGTGAGAAGCGCGCATGGAACCAGCGTTTGCAATCTTTGCAAGTCTCATACCTTCTTCAAAAGTTGAATGCCCATATCCCCGAAAATCATCCATCTCCTTGTCCATGAGGCTACAGTCATAAGAAAATACGTCGACGTTATCGATAAGCCGAAGTATATTCTCATCATGTTGTCCGGAAACATGCTCTGTATCAGTAATGCAAGCAAACGATTTGCCATTAAAATCTATTCTATACCCAGTTGAACCACCTGGGTGATTCATGGGGGCAGTGCTGATTTTTATTTGGTTCGAGATATTAAATGTGCTGTTTTCTTCAAGAGTATTGTATTCAATTTTGGCAGAAAACACTTCTGGCCCAACCGGGAAAAATGGACGTGCCATTAAGTTTGAAATGAGTTCAGAGGTATCTTTGGAGCCTTCCAGTTTGCCGCAGCAAATTTCAATATTTGCATCTTTCACAAAGAATGGTGCGAAAAATGGAATTCCCTCAACGTGGTCATAATGTGCGTGGGACAAGAACAGATGTATTTTTTGATCGGGACAAACTGAAACTAATTTACTTCCAAATTCTCGAATGCCAGTGCCTGCATCAATAATAATGGTGTGATTACCACATGTAACTTCTATACAGTTAGTATTGCCGCCTGTGCGTGCAAAAGGATTTCCAGCTACCGGAAGGGTTCCGCGGGTGCCCCAGAACTTGACTTCAAAGTTGTTTTTGTCGGTCTTAGTCATAATCTATTTTCTTTGGTGGTCCTAAACTAGCAAGACTTGGCAGCGCTGAGCTTTTGGCGTGCTTCGCCAAGTTCACTTGTGGTTTTTTGCAAGCGTGATGCCAGTTCGCGCATGACTTCAATTCCAAGCTCTGGCACCTGAGAAACCAGACCCAAAAAATGCTCTTTCTTGACTTTCAGTACTTCTAGAGTTTCTGTGGCGCGTACTGTTGCGGTTCTAGGAACTTCACAGAGGATTGATATTTCACCAATAATTTCATTGTGTCCTACACTGGCTACTACAACCTCTTTTTTCTCTGTTGAAACTATAACGTCTGCGTTCCCGTTTACGATCACAAATGCTGCATCTCCGGCATCACCTTGTTTGAATAAATCTTCACCTGAGTTGTAAATCTTTCGATCGGATGCAAAGGCCAAAAGCTTGAGTTTTCCGGGGTCAATTGCCGTAAAAAGTGGAATTTTGCGGAGCATTTCTACTTCTTCAGTTAACGTTGTCATGTGCTTCTCCCAATTCCTAAATATGTAATGATCATTAGCTATATCCGTTTATATCTAAGAAGTTAGCATTTTGTATGTATCACTGGTTTGTTTGATATCGTCCGGTTTGCCATCGGCAACCAACTCGCCATTATCAAAAACCAGCACTCGGTCAAAAAGTTCTGCAAAGGCCGGGTTCATTGGCACCCATATTATGCCAGCGCCATTTTCATTTGCCCAATTCAAAACAGTATGGATTATGTCTTCCTGTTGGCGGGTGCCCAAGGTATTCATTCCTTGATTGGCGATAAAAATATCAGGTTTTTTTAGCAATGTGCGCGCAAGGTGTAATTTTTGTCGCTGAATTTCTGACAGGCGCTTGCCGCCAGAACCAATGTTAAAGGTAAGGCCAATGTTGAAAATATCATCGGTTAATTCCATTTCTTCCAACAGATCACGAATTGCTTCTGTTACCCGTTCTGTTCCTTCAGGGACGGTTGAGGAAACACGTCCAAGTAAAACATTGTCCTGAATGGATGCCGCTGAATTGTATGTGTCTGGTTCGTAAAAACCAACTGGCATGACTGGAAGAGCTTCAAGTTTTTCTCGAAGATTGCTTCGCGCGTCCAAGATTTTTTTCTTGAGGTCTTCGGAAAGTAGTCCAAGTCTATTTTGCTCTTCAGTATATGCAAAAGGCAAGCGCATGATCATTGTGTGATCGTTTTTATTGACCTCTGATAATGGCTTGGTGCCAATCCGTGAGAGAATTTCTTTATATTCTGGAAGTTGATCTGCCGACATATAAGTCAATTGGTCGAAAAACGGGTCTTCGATATCAAGGTCGCCAAATAGTTCTATTGTCGTTGTGGCTACGTTCTTACCCATATCAAACAGGGTGTCTTCCATTTTCTCATCTTTGAGAACTTCCAGAACGAGTTTGTTTTCTGGTAGGTTTTCAAGCCTATATTCGTCATCGATAGCAGTTCCAAACAGAAGGTTTTTACCTATTGAGGACTGATCATTGTATCGTTCCGGATCAAAGGGTTCTACGAATGCAGAAAATCCCAGCTCATCAAGGCGGCTTCTAAATTTCTGGCGTGCATCAAGTAAAGCGTTTGCCAAATCACTATGGGTCACTGGATCTAAAGTTCCACGAAGACCTAAAGCTCGGATATCGTTTTCCATATCTATGCTGGTGAGTATTTGCCGAAGATTTGCTATGAGTTCATTCTCGTTCTCAAATCCAAGGCGTTTATAATCTAGCCAATCATCATCAAAATCATATTGAAAGTTACCTGATCTTTTCTTTTCGAATTGTTCTTGAGCGCTAGTTTGGCTTTTTATTCCGTTTGAGGCCGGATAGGTAAGCGGCTGGTTTCTTAACACATAAGTTAGGGCATCGAGAATGCTTCCCTGTGGGAAATAAGTACTACCATCGATATAGCCAATCCGGCGACCCAAGAAGTATCCTGGTTGTTCATCAATCGATTTATTGTCCATCAAGATGCGACCGCCGGTAGGTTTTAAAACACCTGCAAGCACTTCTGCAAAGTTTGATGCGCCGCTGTTGAAATCCCCTACTACTGCAATTTTTTCCTGAGCTTTAATGTCAGTTGATGCTTGTTCAATGAGTTTGGAGCCTGTTTCATCCGTTACTGATAAACGACTGATCTCATAGCCTGTTGTTATGTGGGGAATTTCACCATCCGGCATTTGTTGAGTTTTTTCATCGCGTAAATCGCCAGCTGAAAACTGTTCTATGATTTGTCCATAACGCACTTCTACCGTTAGACGCTTTTGGTCTTGATCTATCAATCCACGGACTGGGGCAGGCAGGTCTTTGTAGGCCACGATAACACCGATTAGCTGACCGATGTCCAATGTGCCTTTTATCGCTAAATAGCCCCCAACAGCGTAAAAGAAAAAGGCCAAGAATTGAATCAGGAAGTTGTTGATGAACTTTACCATGAACTTGCGTTGGAACAGCTCGAAGCGAATGAAGAACAAGTTGCTCAGAATATTCGAGATTTCCGCTCTATGATAATTTGTGGTGTCATTGGTGTGCGTTTCCTGAATGCCTTCAACAATCTCGCCAAGGCGCCCGGCGAACTTGCGCGCAGCAATTTGTCTTTGCCTTTGCAGTTCAATCAGTCTCTTACGCAGTAGTGGTACGAGCCAAGCTTGAAAAACAACAACCACGAATGTGGCGACACCCAACCAGAAGTTTTGCAAGAAAATAAATAATAGCGCGACCAAGGCCTGGCCGCCCAAAAACAGTGGTTGGGTAAATGCATCGCCAATGTATTCTCCCATTGGTTCAACTTCGTCTTTGATCATGCTTGCGACTTCAGACGCTTTTGTTCTGCGAAAACGAGACAATGGATATCGCATAACACGGTCAAAGAGTTCATAGCGCATTCGGCGCAATATTCTTTCACCCATGCGGCCTTTGTATGTATTGATATACAATTTAAAAAGACCGTTTGCGACTACGAGTGCGAGGAAAGTAACTGATAGAGCAAACAGGAAGCTGATGCGTTCCATTTCAAATCCCGAGAACAACAGGATTGGTTTCCCGAATATCGTTTCACCGAATGGCAAGTAGGTTTCAAGGAAGTTACTTGTAGCGCCTAGTGTTTCAAAGCCTACGCCTTGGATAGGGTTATTTACAATGCGCTTTGGGATCTCGAAGCTTAAAAAATAGGTAGGCATGGAAGCAAGAATTATGACCAGCATCCATAACTGGTCACTTCTGGAATGATTCCATATGTATTTTAAGAGATTTCTCTCCATGAACTTCTTCTTATTTGCCCTGAGAGATTAAACTCTTGTTGTATTGATCCCTGCTTCAACGTTAGCACGATATTTGCTGCTGAAAACAATTTTGGTTGAACTCTTTGTGTGTATAACTATTTATCTATACCCATCCTACTCCAAAACCCGAATGTTTTGGTGTGATATGATACGAA
>JAALLB010000154.1 GCA_011087745.1 Hyphomicrobiales bacterium
CTGAAACGTCAACCCCAAATAATCAGATTTTCAAGGACTCGGAGTATAACAGCTTAAATTACGAAACTGTTGCTGAAGGCGTTGAAACCGTTTCTCAACTGGAGTTCTTGTCAGAATACGGCTGTACATACGCTCAGGGATACTATTTTGCCCGTCCAATGCCGTCTAAAGAATTCTATCAGTGGTATTCTGCCTGGAATAGACAGGGCAAGTCCGCAGTTGCTGCGATCATGCGTCAAGGTTCAGCTGCTTAAAGTAACTCTCAGACCTGAGAAATTGATTCAATTGCAGTAGGCAATTCGCTGAAATGGTTGATAATTCTGGTCGCGCCCAAGCTTTCGATTGGCTCGTCTGAATATCCAAATGTAACAGCAACAGATGACATTTTTGCGTTTATTGCGGCGTTGATGTCCGTTGCAGAATCGCCAATCATGATTGCTTTTGAAATGTCGTGGCCTGCCAATTCCGCGGTTTTGATTAGGTGTCTGGCATCTGGTTTTCTAAACTCGAATGTGTCGCCACCTGTAATCGATTTGAATTGTGCCGTTACACCAAGCTCTTCCAGTAATAATCGAGCCATCGCTTCTGTTTTGTTGGTACACAATGCAAATTCGAAACCTTTGTTTGCCAATTTATCCATGGCAGCCAACACATCTTCAAAGAGAGTGGTTTCATTTGCAATATTGGCAGAGTAATCAACAAGGAAGCTTTCAAATAAAGCCTCTAACGTTTCCTCATCCAGTGGTTTGTCGTTTAGTTCAAAAGCACGCTTAATCATTGCTTTTGCTCCATGCCCTATAATTTGCCCGAATTCATTCGTGCCCATTTCCGACAGATCGTACGGTTTGGTTATTCTATTTAAGGTGCCAAGCAGGTCTGGAGCTGTGTTTGCCAAGGTACCATCCAGGTCGAAAATTATCAGGTTGTGCTTCATGGACTGGACTTACCTTGTTGAAAACGGCAGAATATCAATAGTGAATCAAGGGTTCACGTGGTACTTCTCGCGATAACATTAAAATTGACATGAGACCACACTGTATGAGTGTAGAACTAAAAATTGAATCTGCCAGAGCTGCTTTAACGTTAGTAAAACACGGAATGCGTCTTGGTATCGGGACTGGCTCAACTGCTGACGAGTTCATTCGTCTTTTGGCAGAAGAAGTGAAAAATGGTCTGGAAATAATAGGTGTACCAACATCCATAAAAACCAAAAACCTTTGCGATGAACTGGGTGTGCCACTAACAACATTGGAGGAAATGCCTGAGCTTGATCTTGTCATAGACGGAGCAGATGAAGTTGATGGTCAATTTCAGCTTATCAAGGGCGGCGGCGGGGCTCTTCTTCGGGAAAAAATTGTAGCTCATGCTTCAAAGGCAATGGCGGTAATTGCAGATGAAAGTAAGCTCGTTGAGACACTTGGTGCATATCCATTGCCAATTGAAGTAAATAAATTCGGTTTGACAGCAACTTATAATGGAATATCCACAGTTGCTTCAAATTTGGGATTATCTGGAGAAATTGCTTTAAGAGGGGGAGAAGTGTCTCCTTTTGAAACAGATGGTGGCCATTTGATCCTTGATGCTTCATTTGGCCATATTCTTGACGCATCAGCTCTTTCAAAAGAATTGCTGAATGTTCCAGGTGTGGTTGAACATGGTTTGTTTTTGGGTTACGCGAAGGTAGTATTTCTTGCAAGCCCTGATGGTGTTAAGCAATTGGGCGAATTATAAATTATAAAATATTTGATGGAGAACATCTTTGATGAAGTCTGTAATCGCGTTAAAGCGTAAAATGAAAACTGGTGTAGCCGCACTTGCCGTAAGCTTGGTGTTCGCTACTTCTGGTGGTGTTTTTGCGCAAGATATTACTCCTGAGCACATAAAAGCAGCACGCGGTGCTATGGCAGCAACTGGTGCAACTGATCGGTTAGATGGAATTTTACCTGAGGTTGCTACCTTTATTAAAGCTGGGCTGATTGCCAACCGCCCAGATATTGAAGCTGAAATTTCTGATATCGTGAATAAGGTTGCAATTTCTTTAGCTCCCCGCCGCGGCCCTTTAGAAAATGAAGTTGCAACAATTTACGGAAACAAATTTACTCAAGAAGAGCTTGAGACTATTCAAACTTTCTTTGCAAGTGAGACAGGTATCAAGTTTTTGACCGCAACTCCGACTTTATTCCGTGAGGTTGATGAAGTTTCCAGAGTTTGGCGAGAAGGCATTGTTCGTGACATGGGCACGGGTGTTCAGGAAAAGTTGAAGGAAGCTGGACTTCAATAGGCTGGCAGTTCATTGAGTTTGCACTTATATATAGCCCGGAATCGATGCCGGGTTTTTTTTAGGAATTATTATGTCAAATTTTGATTATGACTTATTTGTAATTGGCGGTGGTTCAGGTGGTGTACGCGCCGGACGCCTAGTTGCCGGTATGGGCAAGAGGGTTGGTGTTGCTGAAGAATACCGATGGGGTGGTACCTGTGTTATTCGTGGCTGTGTACCCAAGAAACTTATGGTTTACGCCTCCCAGTTTTCTGAGGAGTTCGATGCTGCAAAAGGATTTGGTTGGTGCGTTGGCGAAAGTACTTTTGACTGGAAAACGCTGATTGCGAATAAGGATGTAGAGATTGAACGCCTGGAGGGGCTTTATCAAAAAGGGCTGGCCAATAATAATGCAGATATAATCAATAGTCGCGCCGAACTCAGAGGCAAGCATGAGGTTTATCTCAAGGCTTTGGATAAAACTGTAACCGCCGAAAAAATACTGATTGCTGTGGGCGGTACTCCTGTTAGAAATTCGGGTGTTGAAGGCGATGAGATGTGCATTACATCTGATGAAGTGTTTCACTTGAATGAACTGCCAAATTCGATTGTGATTGCTGGTGGTGGTTATATTGCGGTTGAGTTTGCTTGTATTTTTGCGGGGCTGGGTAGCCATGTAACGCTTGTCTATCGCGGTGAGCAAATACTGCGCAGATTTGATGACGATATCCGTAATGCCTTGTACGAGGAAATGATTGCCAAGGGCATTGATGTCCGACTTGGCCAGACATTTAGTAAAATTGAAGGTACGTCTGATGGTGAGAAGGAAGTTAGCCTGAGCGATGGGTCGATAGTAAAAGCAGATCAGGTGATGTTGGCAATTGGACGTAGTCCAATGACCAAAGGATTAGGACTTGATGCCGCCGGTGTTGAATCCGATGGCCGAGGGTACATCAAGGTAGATGATTATTCCAAAACCAATGTCGATAATATTTGGTCTGTTGGTGATGTAATAAACCGTGTTGCATTAACACCAGTCGCAATTCATGAATCGATGTGTTTGATTGAAACCGAGTTCAAGGGAAATCCAACAAAGCCAGATTATGGTCTTATCGCAACCGCTGTTTTCTCGCAGCCTGAAATTGGAACAGTGGGTTTGAGCGAAGACGCAGCGAGTAAAAAATATGCCGAGTTGAATGTATTTAAGGCGCACTTCCGACCGATGAAAAATACACTTTTAGGCCATACCAATAAAATGTTGATGAAAATTATTGTTGATGCAACTTCTGATGTGGTGGTTGGTTTACATGTCATGGGGCATGGTGCTGGTGAGATGGCCCAAGCGCTTGGTATTGCTGTCAAGATGAAAGCAACCAAAGCTGACTTTGATAACACAATGGCGGTGCACCCAACGGCGGCGGAAGAATTGGTTACTATGTATGCGCCAAGCTACAAAGTAATTAATGGCGAACGCCAAGAGGGCTGAACTCCACATGAGTGAAGAACTGGTTGGATATTTTGGATTTGGCTCGCTGGTAAATAAGCATACGCTTAGAACCAGCTATGTTGATATATTCCAAGCCAGCCTCAATGGCTATAGCCGCCATTGGCAGGCCCGCTCGAAAAAATTTGAAAATCATGTTTCTTTGCTATCCATTCACCCGGATGAAGCGTGTTGTATCAAAGGTATGGTGGTCTTGGATTTGCTCGAAAATTTGCCAATGGTGGATGAACGCGAGGCCGGTTATTCACGGCACAAGCTTAACCCGGAGCAGTTAGAAGTCTCGACCGGAATTGACTTGCCTGATGATCTTTATGTTTACATCGCAAACGAGGTGGAGGGGGCAACCGATGATGGCGCTTTGTTGCAATCCTATCTTGATGCGGTCATGCAAGGGTTTCGGAACGAATACGGGAATGAAGGAGTTTCGCATTTTGTTTATACGACCAAAGGTTTTCAACGGCAGATACACCTAGATCGAGATGCGCCGCTTTATCCGCGTGATGTAAAGCTTTCGAAGGAAGAAGCAAAGCTCTTCGATCTGGAGTTGAAACGGGCCGGGGTGTTTGGTGTGTGATTGCAAAGTGACTGCTTGTTGTTATCAGCAGTCACTTCGTTAGAACAATGCATAACGCTTAGCTTAATGAAGCGCCGCCATTGATTTCCTCTGAAAGATCAACGACGCTGGAGCCAGAGCCATTTGATTTTTTATTACTACCTAGTTTTTCAAAGGCATGATCAAGGTTGTTGGGACTTGAGTCGCTCTTTATTGAGGTAGGCTTTGAGCTTGATTCCTTTGCTACGCTTTTTTCTGCAAGCTCAGCAATTGCTGTTACTCCCTCCAATTCAACAATGAGGCTATCAAGTGATGTTAGAAGTTTATAATCTGCATTTGCTTGAAGTCGTAGTAGTGCATCGTCTCTGATGTTTTTTAATTGTTTAATGTGTTCCATTGGAATTCTCCCTTGTTGCGCAGGACTTGCGTACTCAATTAATGCCGAGCAAATTTGCTCGGAATCTGACGAATGCGTGTCTATACAAAGGAGAGGTTAGGGCAGTCCGTCACCATTTATTTCAGCATGAATCAAAAGAGCTGCAAAAGTGAATTTGCAGCTCTTTTGTTGTTTTGGCTTATACTCCGAGTCCTTGAAAATCTGATTATTTGGGGTTGACGTTTCAGGCTT
>JAALLB010000155.1 GCA_011087745.1 Hyphomicrobiales bacterium
GCCGATTCAAATTGTCGCGCCCCTAAATGACAAAGCCAGTAGCTGGGTAGTTACGTCTGCTTTGCATAAACGATTGGGTCAACACTAAATTTTTGCTATCGGGAATGTTAGAAATCCAAAGACAAAAAAGCCCGCAATAAGCGGGCTTTTTCATTTCAAAAAATTGAAAAATTATCTGCCGTTAACAGCATCTTTCAATGCTTTACCAGCTTTGAACTTTGGTGCTTTTGATGCAGCCACTTGAACTGTTTCACCAGTACGTGGGTTGCGAGCTGTTGTTGCCTTACGATCAGAAACTGAGAAGTTTCCGAAACCAAGAATGCGAACTTCGTTACCTGCACAAAGTGAATCTTGAACTGTACCAATTACAGCTTCTACAGCTTCACCAGCCTGTGATTTGTTAACGCCGCATTTTTCCGCAACTGCGGAGATAAGTTCGTTCTTGTTCATGATGTTATTCCTTCCATGATTAATTTAAACGACTCAGTAACTATGACTACATAGTCCGATTTTTACTCGAATTAGACAACTAAAATCGGCTGAAAACGGCTGAAATCAGCGGTTTTAAGTGGTTTTTTCTTATTCGGGGCCGAAAAATGATCGAAAAATCAGCAAATAGCAAAGAAAACAAAGAAAAGGCCCGAATCAATTCGAGCCTTTCCGTTACGTTACTTTTTAGTAGTTTTTAGTGTGCTACCGTTGCATTTCCATCAGAACGTGGCGCATGCATCTCGCGTCTGGCACGCTCTGCATCTTCCAAAGTCCACTCTATAGCGACTGGCTTACTAACCAATGCATGCTCTAGGACTTCATCAATTCTTGAGACAGGAACAATTTCCATCTCGTTTTTAACGTTGTCAGGAATATCCGCCAAATCTTTTGCATTTTCTTCAGGGATCAGAACTTTCGTAATTCCGCCACGAAGCGCTGCAAGCAGCTTTTCTTTCAGCCCGCCAATGGGCAGTACGCGGCCTCTCAACGTGATCTCGCCTGTCATTGCAACATTCGCCCTGATTGGAATTCCAGTCACGATAGAAACAATTGCTGTTGTCATGCCCACACCTGCAGATGGACCATCTTTTGGCGTGGCGCCTTCAGGAACGTGCACGTGAATATCAACCTGATCAAATGTTGGAGGTTTGATCCCAAAATCAACAGCACGCGAGCGAACATAAGATGCAGCTGCAGAAATGGATTCTTTCATCACATCTTTTAGATTGCCTGTAACTGTCATTTTACCGCGACCCGGCATTGAAACACCTTCAATTGTCAGCAATTCACCGCCAACTTCTGTCCATGCAAGACCGGTGACGACACCAACTTGATCATCTTTTTCAGCTTCGCCATGACGGAACTTGGGAACACCAAGATAATCATCAATGTTCTTTGCAGTAACTTTGATGGTCTTTTTGTTGCCCTTCATGATCTGAGTTACGGCCTTACGCGCAAGCTTGGAAAGTTCACGCTCAAGGTTACGAACACCAGCTTCTCTGGTGTAAGTCTGAATTACCGCACGAATAGCCTCATCATTGATTGAGAACTCTTTTGGCTGGAGTGCATGATCCTTGACGGATTTAGGTAGTAAGTGGCGTTTGGCAATTTCCAGTTTTTCATCTTCTGTGTAGCCGGCAATACGAATTATTTCCATACGGTCCATAAGCGGGCCCGGAATATTAAGCGTATTGGCTGTTGTTACGAACATTACTTTTGAAAGATCGTAATCAACTTCCAGATAGTGATCCGAGAACGTATTGTTTTGTTCCGGATCCAGAACCTCTAGCAATGCTGATGATGGATCGCCTCGGAAGTCCATTCCCATCTTGTCGATCTCATCAAGCAAAAATAGCGGGTTGGCCTTTTTTGCTTTTTTCATAGATTGAATGATCTTACCCGGCATTGAACCAATGTATGTCCGACGGTGACCTCTAATTTCTGATTCATCGCGAACGCCGCCAAGTGCCATGCGAACAAACTCACGACCTGTGGATTTGGCAATCGATTTACCCAAAGAGGTTTTACCAACGCCTGGAGGACCTACTAGACAAAGGATTGGGCCTTTGAGTTTCTTGGCACGTGTTTGAACTGCCAGATACTCAATGATGCGTTCCTTGACTTTGTCCAAACCATAGTGGTCTTGATCCAAAATCTCTTCAGCTTTGTGCAAATCAGTTTTAATCGTCGAGCGTTTGCCCCACGGTATGCCAAGCAACCAGTCAAGATAGTTGCGAACCACCGTTGCCTCAGCGGACATCGGGCTCATTTGCTTGAGCTTTTTAAATTCAGCTTCAGCTTTTTCCTTGGCTTCCTTGGAGAATTTGGTTTTGCCGATGCGCTCTTCAAGCTCTTGAAGCTCATCTTTTCCATCTTCACCCTCGCCCAATTCTTTTTGAATGGCCTTCATTTGCTCATTCAAATAATATTCGCGCTGGGTTTTCTCCATTTGGCGTTTAACACGGCCACGGATACGCTTTTCGACTTGAAGAATCGAAATTTCGCTCTCCATCATGCCGATTACATATTCTAAACGTTCGCGAACGCTGAAGATAGCCAATATATCCTGCTTTTCAAAGATTTTAACGGCAAGGTGCGAAGCGATAGTATCTGCAAGTTTTGAATATTCTTCAATTTGCGAAACTGAGCTTACGACTTCAGGAGAAACCTTTTTGTTGAGTTTCACATAGTTTTCAAAATCAGCAACCACAGAACGAGCTAATGCTTCGATTTCTACTGGGTCATCGTCATCATCATCAATGATGTCAGCAACTGCTTCAAAATACTCTTCGCGAGCAGTAAATTTGCGAACTCTTGCACGGGAAACACCTTCAACCAGTACTTTTACAGTACCATCCGGCAATTTCAGCAGCTGCAAGACAGATGCAACGGTACCAATTTCATACAAAGATTCTGGCGATGGGTCATCATCACTTGCATTTTTCTGAGTGAAGAGCAGAACCTGGCGGTCGTTGTTCATGACCTCTTCAAGGGCTGCAATTGACTTTTCACGCCCCACGAAAAGCGGAACAATCATATGCGGGAATACAACAATGTCGCGCAAAGGCAGTAGCGGCAACATATCACCAGTACCAAACTCAATTTCGCTTGTTTTGTCGTTGCTCATATTAAATCCTTTTTTGCAAATAAATTTGCTCTTACTAATCTCTATTTTAAACCCTTCGGAGCTGAACGAATACTGAGTTCACTAAATATAGCTAATTCATTGTGGAGAGAAATAATCCGTTCACAGACCGTGCAGCCAGAAGAGTTGCTGTTGGCTATGATTTGGGGTGAACAGCGACATCATTCAAGGCCTTGAAATGGCTATTTTGAACGTTTCTCACCATTATGTGTATTTTGGCACAAAAAACCCGCCACAATGTTATTCAGGCGGTTGATTTGAACTTTATAAGGAGAAAAACTAAGCGCTAGCTTCTTTCTCTTCCTTCTTTTCTGAATAAATATAGAGCGGACGTGCATCGCCATCTACAACTTCTTCTGAAATCACAACCTCTTCAACGCCTTCAAGTGCAGGCAGGTCAAACATCGTATCCAGCAATATACCTTCCAGGATTGAACGTAGACCACGAGCACCTGTTTTACGGCCGATTGCGCGGCGAGAAACTGCTTTTAAAGCATCTTCATGGAAAGAAAGTTGAACATCTTCCAACTCAAACAGGCGTTGATATTGCTTTACCAAAGCATTTTTTGGCTCGGTAAGAATTTGCACTAGTGCATCTTCATCGAGATCTTCCAAAGTAGCCAGAACCGGTACACGACCAATGAATTCAGGGATTAGGCCAAAACGTTGAAGATCTTCTGGTTCAACACCCCGAAGTAGTTCACCTGTCTTGCGCTCATCCGGGCTTTCAACATGTGCGCCGAAACCAATTGAGGTTTTTTGACCACGGTCAGAAATGATTTTTTCCAGTCCAGCAAACGCACCACCACATACGAACAACATGTTGGTTGTATCAACTTGCAAAAACTCTTGCTGCGGGTGCTTACGGCCACCTTGTGGAGGTACAGATGCAACTGTTCCTTCCATAATTTTCAATAGTGCTTGTTGTACGCCTTCACCTGAAACATCTCTTGTAATTGACGGGTTATCGGACTTGCGAGAAATCTTATCAACCTCATCGATGTAGACGATGCCTCGTTGAGCACGTTCAACATTATAGTCAGAAGCTTGAAGCAGCTTGAGAATGATGTTTTCAACATCTTCACCAACATAACCAGCTTCGGTAAGTGTTGTCGCATCTGCCATTGTAAATGGCACATCAAGAATACGCGCTAATGTTTGCGCAAGAAGTGTTTTACCGCAACCTGTAGGACCAATTAGCATGATGTTTGACTTGGCAAGCTCAACATCCTGGTTCTTGGTTGCATGATTTAAGCGCTTATAGTGGTTATGCACGGCAACGGACAACACCCGCTTTGCATGCGGCTGGCCAATGACATAATCATCCAGCACTTCCAAAATCTCGATTGGTGTTGGAATACCTTCACCAGATTTCACCATAGAAGATTTGTTTTCTTCGCGGATAATATCCATACAAAGTTCAACGCATTCATCACAGATGAAAACAGTAGGACCAGCAATCAATTTGCGGACTTCATGCTGACTTTTGCCACAAAACGAACAATACAGGGTATTCTTGGAATCCCCACCGCTGCTACTGCCACCACTGGTATTTGAAATCTTGCTCATAAACTAAACCTCGGCCCTTATTTTTTGCCCGTACTCGGCACCAAAAAAGATGCCTCACAAATAATAATCTTCAAATTATGCATCAAACCCATCAACGCCAAATCACGCTATGGTGTTTGTCAGCCCAACTCAAACACTGAAAAGGCAATTTCGCAAGCACAAAACTGCCTTTAGAATCACTTTATACTCCGAGTCCTTGAAAATCTGATTATTTGGGGTTGACGTTTAAGGCTTG
>JAALLB010000156.1 GCA_011087745.1 Hyphomicrobiales bacterium
TCACATTTATGAATCAATTCAACGCCTTATCCAATAGCGTCTAGTACTGTGATCGCACTGTTGACCTTCTTCCTGTTATTCGGTTCAACTTTCTTTGGCTTGCAGGCACTTGTTGTGGGTATTTGGGATTATCTAATTGCACTTCCTTCAATGAGCTTTACGGTTTGGTCAGGGGATGGAAATCCAGATAGCATTGCTTCCAAACTGGAAGGTTGGCAAGGCGGCTGGTCAGTATTCTACTGGGCTTGGTGGATTGCATTTGCACCATTCGTAGGTCTCTTCCTTGCACGTATCTCAAAAGGTCGCACGATCCGCGAGTTTGTTCTTGGCGCAATGTTTGTACCTTCACTGATGTGTTTCGTATGGTTCACGTGGGCTGGCGGCACTGCAATTGATCTAGAGCTTACAGGTGGCACTAATGGCGTTATCATGAACGCACCAGATGGTGACAATATTTTTGCGATGACAACCTTTATGCTATCACCAATTTCCGAGTTCTTGTCCTGGGCCATGTCCGCAATGATTGTGATATTGCTGATGACTTACCTTGTAACAACAGCGGACTCTGCAGTTTTGATTGTGAACACAATCAATGCGGCCGGTGATGAAGGTCCAAAAGCCCGTCCGCATATCATCTTCTGGGGTGTTGCGTTGGGTGCTGTGGTTGCAGCGTTGTATTGGTGGGCGGTCTCAAGGCCATTCAAACAGCAATGGTGATTGGAGCATTACCGTTCTCGGTAGTTATGGTGCTGCAGTGTGTTGCACTCGTTAAAGCCATTTATAATGATGGCAAGCGCGAAGCGGCAGGCCAGCAAACTGTGGTTGAGTCTTCGCCAGCGGAATAGCTCAGCTACAAACAGATAATGATTAAGCCTCAGCTTTTAGATATGCTGGGGCTTTTTTTATGCACATACACTGAATGTGAATTGTCTACCTACTACTTTTGCATTGCATGAATGGCATCAAGCAAGCCTTGTGTTGAGCTGTTTTCTGCTTTCAGGTCTTTGTTCGTTTCCAGCATTGGCTCAATTGCAGGCACAAGTTCTTTGCCAAGTTCAACACCCCATTGATCAAATGAATTGATGCCCCACAGCACACCTTGGATAAATATCTTATGCTCATAAAATGCCATCAGCATTCCAAGGACATGAGGTGTGACTTTTTGATATAAAAAAGTATTGCTGGGTCTATTGCCTTCAAACACACGATGCGGATTGTTATCAGCCTCTTCCAAGGTTCGACCATTCATTAAAGCTTCCGTCTGAGCCAGGCAATTAGATATTAGCATATTGCGGTTTTCTTTTCCGCCGTATCCAGTTGCTGACAGAAAAAAATCACACGGGATGATTGTAGTCCCCTGATGGATTAGCTGGTAAAACGCGTGCTGCCCATTTGTACCCACTTCACCAAAAATAATTGGCCCGGTATCAAGCGTAGTTTGCTCGTTGGATTTTAATACGGATTTACCATTGGATTCCATATCCAGCTGCTGCAACCAAGCTGGAAACCGTGCCATTCTGCTATCGTAAGGCATGACCGCTTGCACTGGAAAATTAAAGACATTTCGATACCAAACCCCCAACAGAGCCATAATTACCGGTATGTTTTCTTCAAGTGGGGCTTTTAGAAAATGCTGATCAGCAGAACTTGCGCCTTTTAAAAACTCTTCAAATCTTTTTGGACCAATTGCGATCATCAAAGACAAACCAATAGCTGACCAAATAGAAAAACGCCCCCCTACCCAATCCCAGAACCCGAACGTACGTTCGTTTGAAATTTCAAATGCTTGGGTTGCCTCTAAGTTGGTAGAAAGTGCACAAAAGTGGTTTCCAATATCCTGTCCAAGTGCGCTTTCCAACCACAGCTTTGCATTTCGTGCGTTCAGCATTGTTTCAGCGGTAGTGAAAGATTTTGAGGCAACAATAAAAAGTGTCGTTGCAGGATCCAAGAGCTTAATGATGTCATCAAGATCAGTCGCATCCGAATTTGCTAGAAAATGCAGCTTTGGACCATCGTTAAACTCTCTGAGAGATTGGGTTGCCATTCTGGGGCCAAGATCTGAACCACCGATCCCAATGTTAACAACATCAGTGATTTTACCGCCTGTTAGGTGATACTGACCACTCCGCACAGAATTGGCAAAACCTTCCATTTTTGCAAGTTCTGCCTTGATATCCGGCATTACGTCTTTGCCGTCAACCGTAACAGGTTCTCCGGAAAAATTACGCAAAGCCGTATGTAAAACTGCTCTATTTTCAGTGGTATTTAACTTGCCTCCTGAAAACATTGTGTCGCGCATTTGCTCGAGATCACTATCTCTTGCTACTTCTAGTAAAATTGACAGGGTTTTGGCATCTACCCGGTTTTTTGAATAGTCAAAAAGCACGCCATCATTTGTTATTGACATCTTGTCGAAACGAGATGGATCATCCGCAAACATTTCGCGTATATGCTGGTGTGAAAGCCTTTGCTTTTCAGCATTGAGCTTTTCCATATAATTCACAAGTGCAGGTCTATTTATCAAGGTTTTATCATTCATGTGATATCGATTGGAAAAATGTCCAAATTGCATTAAACCACAGTAAAATTAACGAATTCAGAATCAGCGAGATTATGTATGCGCACGACCCAAGACCAAGCTATTCATCTAAAAAACTACAAAGAACCAGAATATCGAATTGGGACTGTTGATCTTGATATTGATCTGCACCCAAATAAGACCAGAGTTAAGTCAAAACTCTCTGTTATTCGTCAAAAAAACGTTACCAAAGACACTCCCCTAATCCTGGATGGTGATGAATTAAAACTGATATCTGTTTCGCTGAACGGGAAATTGCTTTCCGGTGATGACTTCCATGAAACCCAGACAGAACTTACGATCAAAAAGCTTCCAAAATCTGCAAAGTTTGAATTGGAGATTGAAACTGAAATAGACCCTACCGCAAATACCAAACTGATGGGGCTTTATCGATCTGGTGGGAACTATTGCACACAATGTGAAGCCGAAGGATTTCGCCGCATTACATACTTCTTGGACCGTCCCGATGTCCTTGCAGTTTATACAACCCGGCTTGAAGCACACAAAAGTGAAAACCCAGTTCTGCTGGGCAATGGCAATCCCGTTAAAAAGGGTTCTGCAGGAAAAGGTCGTCACTACGCTATTTGGCATGACCCACATCCCAAACCTTCTTATCTTTTTGCTCTTGTTGGGGGCGATTTAGGTTCCATTCACAAACCTTTCAAAACCCTTTCTGGTCGCAAGGTTAAACTGGGTATCTATGTTGAAAAAGGCAAAGAAAATAGCGCTGATTATGCAATGGATGCGCTTATTCGCTCAATGAAATGGGATGAGAACGTTTTTGACTGTGAATACGATCTTGATGTCTTTAACATTGTTGCTGTTTCTGACTTCAACATGGGCGCTATGGAAAACAAAGGGCTTAATATATTCAACGATAAATATGTTCTGGGAGACCCAGAAACAGCAACAGATGCAGAATATTCAAATATTGAAGGCATTATTGCACATGAATATTTTCACAACTGGACCGGAAATCGTATCACCTGCCGTGATTGGTTCCAGCTTTGCCTAAAAGAGGGGCTAACAGTATATCGCGATCAGGAATTTTCTTCTGATGAACGCTCCAGACCGGTTAAGCGAATTGCAGATGTTCGCGGACTAAAAGCTTCCCAATTCCCGGAAGATGCTGGGCCTTTGGCTCATGCAGTGCGTCCTGAGACCTATCGTGAGATCAACAATTTCTACACAGCAACCGTCTACCAAAAAGGCGCTGAGCTAATTCGCATGCTGGCGACCATCATCGGCGAACAAAAGTTCAAGAAGGGCATTGATCTATATTTCAAACGTCATGATGGTGATGCAGCAACAATTGAAGAATTTTTGAAGTGTTTTGAACAAGCAGCTAAAGTTGATCTTTCCCAGTTCGCACTTTGGTACTCACAAGCAGGAACCCCACTTCTTAATGTGTCTTCAAAATATAATAAGTCTAAACAGACATTTATTTTGGAATTTGAGCAAATCACCCCTTCAACACCGGGACAAAAACGCAAACTTCCTGTTTATATTCCGCAAAGAATTGGCCTCATTGGTTCCAACAGCAATGATATGAAAGCTACAAAAGTGGTGGGCGCAGAATTTAAAGATGATGTACTTCACCTTACAAAACGCAAACATAAAGTTACATTTAGCGGCATTAACGAACGACCAGTTTTTAGTTTAAATCGCGGATTTACAGCGCCAATTGAGGTTGATTATCGCCAAAGCCCAAGCGATTTGGCATTTCTTGCTGCAAACGATGCTGACACTTTTAGCCGCTGGCAAGCGTATCAGAACTATGCAAGCAAGCTGCTTTTAGCGGGATATAGAGCTGTATTAGCCAACAAAACAATGAAAATCGACGCCAAGTTTCTGGATATCTCCAAAGATACTCTTCTCGATGAGAGTTTGGAGCCAGCCTACCGAGCAACAATATTATCTTTGCCTAGTGAAGGTGATCTTGCACAGATAATTGGCAAGAACGTAAACCCTGACGCTATAGCAAAATCACTGTCGGTGCTTAAAACAGCACTTGGGGAAATCTTCGAACCCGAGCGGAACAAAGTTCTGAACTCCCTAAAAAGCTCGGATAGTTTTAATGCGAGCGCTGCAGAGGCAGGCAAGCGTAGTTTGCGTAGTCTTTTGATGGCATATGCAGTTGCAAGCAAATCAAAATCAGCTCTGAAGGATGTCGTTAGCAACTATAAAAAATCCAATAACATGACAGACAGGTTCAACGCGCTTAGGACAATTGTGAATTACCACCCTACAAAGACGGCAAGAGATAAGGCATTGGCTGATTTTTACAAGCGCTATACCCATCCTACACCAAAACCCGAATGTTTTGGTGTGATATGATACGAAAGTT
>JAALLB010000157.1 GCA_011087745.1 Hyphomicrobiales bacterium
CATGAAATGTGCTTTTTCATGGGTCAATATCCTGCGCGGCATGATAATGGGCTTGGCTGCAATGCTGTTCTTCACGGCAATTAAATATATGCCGCTTGCAGATGCGATAGCTGTTTTCTTTGTCGAACCATTAATCGTCATGTTAATGTCATCGGTATTCCTGGGTGAAAAAGTTGGCTGGCGACGTGTAACCGCAGCAATCATTGGGTTTGGTGGGGCAATTATCGTAATTCGGCCAAGCTATGAACTCTTTGGTGCAGTGTCCTTATTGCCGCTGTGTACTGCTTTCCTGTTCTCGGTATATCTAATCCTGACAAGAATATCGGGAAGTAATCAGGAACCGCTGGTCATGCAGTTTTACGCAGGGATTGGCGGCGTCATTATGTGCGGTGCAATTCTTGCGGTTGGAACACCTCTTGGTGCAGTGGACTTCGGGCTTTCTCTTCCTACAACCAATCAAGCCTGGTCATTGCTTTTGGGCATTGGTTTGTTTGCAGTTGCTTCGCACATGCTAATTGTGATTGCATTTACAATGGCGCCAGCCTCCGTATTGGCTCCATTCCAATACGTTGAGATCGTCAGTGCTACTATTCTGGGATATCTGGTCTTCAATGAGTTCCCGGCCACAACGCAGTGGATTGGTATCTCCATTATCATAGGGTCTGGCATCTATACCTTCCTGCGAGAGCAGAAGCTGGAAAAACAGTATCACGAAGATGTTGTAGAAGAACAAATTTTAACCAGGCCTTAACCATACTCATTCGTTAATTATCAAAATTCTTCGCGTATGGTTCGCCAGAACCTAGGGGATATTACCGAAAGAGAATTCAGATGGATTTTTCACATCTTTTAAAAGATCAAACCCGTATTGGTGATGAGGACGTTCTTCATTTCCGTCGTGAAGTGTTTCAGGACATGATTGTTTCGCGCGTTGAAGCAGAAGGCGTATTTGCTTTAAACGATAAAGTTGAAGACACTTCAAAGTCGTGGAATAACTTCTTCGTGGAAGTGATGGTGGATTATTGTGTAAACCAGGCCAAGCCGCAAGGATATATGAGCGATAACAATGCTGACTGGCTTATCTCGCAAATATCAAAAGATGGTCGCCTTGATGAAAATTCAGAACTTGAGCTCATTGTAAAAATAATTGAGCGCTCTTCTGAAGTCCCAACACAATTTGCAGCTTTTGCGCTTGATCAAGTGGCAATTGCAGTCATTGAAGGCAATGGAGCACTTTTGAACAACACCCAACTCAAAGCCGGCGTAATTGGCGCACCAGAAGCAGCACTTTTGCGCCGCGTAATGTATGGCGTAGGAGCAGAGGGACGTGTTGCAATCTCTAAAGAAGAAGTTGAAGTCCTTTTCGAACTAAATGACAGAACTGTTGAAGCAGAAAACCATCCTGAATGGACAGACGTCTTCATAAAGGCTGTTACTTGCCATCTGATGGCTGCGGGCGGTTATCAATCTGCTGACCGAAAGGAAGTATTGCGCCGCGAAGAATGGCTGGATGACACAGATGTTGATGTCGCTGGCATGTTGTCAAAAACACTTTCATCTGTTGGTCAAATGATGAGCGGTGGTCTGTTCGGCGGCGCCATGCGCAGTGGTTCAGATACGATGGACGGATGCGTGGGCAAGACGCAATGAAGCCCTGGAAGCCAGCGAGCAATCAGCAAATGCAATCGATAGTGCAGAATGCCATTGGCTGGTAGAGCGGATCGGCCGCGATGGCGTGCTTCACGAAAACGAAAAAGCCTTGATAAGCTATCTGAAACAGGAAAGCCCAAGCCTTCATGCATCACTTCAGCCACTACTTGATAAAGTCGCCTGAAGCGATTCAATTGACTCATAAATTCTCGAAAGGGCGTTGCAATGCAGCGCCTTTTTTATTGGGTGAAATTCAAATTCGCGGTATGATTAGGAATGATAACTGAATTTGGGCAAGATATTTGGACTGTAGACGGGGAAAATGTTCAAGTAATTGGGTTTCATTATCCAACCCGCATGGTGATTGTTCGTCTGACCAATAAAAAATTGTTTATTTGGTCCCCCATATCCTTAAGCAATGAATTAAAGCAGAAAATCGATCTACTGGGTGACGTTGGCTACATAGTAGCCCCTAATTCATTGCATCATATCTATATCCAGCAATGGCAGGTGGCCTATCCTGAAGCAAAACTTATTGCAGCACCAAATCTTGAGGAAAAACGCAAGGATATCGCGTTTGATGGCAATTTGAACGATGCAGCGCCCAAAGACTGGAATAACGATATTGAATATGTACTTGTTGAAGGCAATGTCATAACAACGGAGGCCGTATTTTTTCACCAATCAAGTCTAACAGTACTGTTCACGGATTTAATTCAACAATTTCCAAGAGATTGGCATTCCGGCTGGCGCCGTATAGTCGCCAAACTGGATTTGATGGCAGAATCAGAGCCTTCAGTGCCGAGAAAGTTTAGGCTGGCCTTTACCAAACGCCAGATCGCAAGAAAATCAATTGAGCGAATTCTGGAATGGCCTGCACAGAAGGTGGTCATGGCCCATGGAAAGCCAATAAAAGAAGATGGACAAGCATTTATCAAGCGTGCCTTCAGTTGGTTATTAAAATAAACCTACCGCGCTTCACCAAACAATTTTTGAAATTCCTGTTTTAAGACAACGTCCAGATCTTCCATCGTTAAAGGCAGCCCTAAATCAACCAGACTTGTTATACGGTGCCCCTGGACACCGCATGGGATAATCCCGTCATAATGTGATAGTTCCGGTTCAACATTGATGGCGATGCCGTGAAAAGTTACCCATCTGCGAACCCGAATACCAATTGCAGCAATTTTGTCTTCTCGCGGTGTGCCATCCGGTAGTGCTGGTCTATCCGGCCGTTTAACCCATACGCCCACACGATCTTCGCGCCGCTCGCCCTTGATGTTAAATTGATCAAGCGTGTTGATAATCCATTGTTCAAGCGTTGCCACATATAGCCGCAAATCCTGTTTGCGATCATTAAGGTTGAGCATGACATAACAAATCCGCTGACCAGGCCCGTGATAGGTATGTTCACCGCCACGACCTGTTGAAAATACAGGGAGTTGGTCATTTAATAAATGCTCATCAGAGGCGCTTGTTCCAGCCGTATACAAAGGAGGGTGCTCAACCAGCCAGACACGCTCACCTTCTTGGCCATCAGAAATCCCTTGCGCCAGAACTTCCATGCGGGCAACAGCATCTTCATACCCGATCAGATCAGGTGCAATTTCCCATGCAGTGGCACTGCCTGAACTGTTATGCATCTCCTGCGTTGGAAGCGCATCTCTTTGCGGAGCGGGTGAGGTTTTCATAAAGCTTTATTGCCACGGTAAAAGGGTAGGTTGCAAGCATCTCAATGGCTTAAGCAAAGAAAGTGTCTAGGCAAGCGTTATTTTCCTTGTTTCAAGCCAATCTATTTGTTACATCGCCCAAGTTGACTTGTTCAACCTACCTAGTCGCGGCCGTGGCGGAATTGGTAGACGCGCAGCGTTGAGGTCGCTGTGGGGTAACACCCGTGGAAGTTCGAGTCTTCTCGGCCGCACCATAAATTCAGAAAACACCCTGTATAAGTCATTGTTATTGCTGAATTTATAACCCTGTAGGTCATTGGAGCCCGAGATTACCTTCGATTTTGTGTAACAAATCGTGTAACAAATCGAGGTACAATATGTCGGTCATGAAGGACCTGAACCAGCATTTACATAGGCGTGGTAGCAGGTGGCACTATGTGCGCCGGGTACCATCTGAGTATGTCGATTTTGACCCAGGCGGTATGATACGGAAATCACTCAAAACGGAATCTCTTGAAGTTGCGAGAGCGCGCCGCGATGCGTTCGCAGAAGCAGATGAACAGTTTTGGGCGACAGTCGCCATAAGCGGTCAAGGATTATCCAACGCTAACCCTATGAGGGATGAAACCCGTCGCGCCATGCGGGAATATCAGGCCGCCCGGCAACGCGCGATGGCGAAAGGGTTTATGTATACCCCCGTTCAGCAGATTGCTGCACAAGAACATGTGGCGGATATACTGGACAGGCTAAATGCAATCCCGGTTCGCAATGCGCCGGATAAAGCTGAGGCGGATGCCGTGCTCGGTACGGTATCACCGCCAGCAGTGAAAATCTCGCAGGTGCTGGAAGTCTATTTTTCCGAGATTGCAGTAACCGATCAGATCGGCAAATCAGACTCTCAATTAAAGTCCTGGCAAAAGGTCAAACGACGTGTTCATCAAGGTCGTCGATGACCTTCCGATGCACAAAATCAACCGTGACCACGCCCGGAAATTCTATAATTGGTGGTCTGGTCGGTTGCGACCCACTGATGGCAGCAAGCCTCTTTCGGGTAACAGTGTAGACCGCGACCTTGGAAATTTGAGAAAACTGTTCTGTGAATACTGGAAATATGAAGGGGATGAAAACCGTCAGAACCCGTTCAGAAATCTAAACTTTGGCAATGGCAACAGCCTGAAAGATATTCCCCATTTTGAAGATGAATTTGTCAGATCACGTTTTCTCATCCCCGATATTTTTGACGGATTGAATAATGAGGCCGTCTTGCTCGTTTACGCCATGATCAAAACGGGGTGTCGCCCCAGTGAGCTTGCCAATATCCTGCCTGAAAACATCGTTCTGGATGATGATGTCCCCCACCTCAGGATCAAGGCGACCAGAGCAAGGCAGTTGAAGACCGTTTCGTCCGTGCGCGATATTCCTCTTGTGGGTGTGTCACTGGACGCTATGAAAAGAGCGCCGAACGGGTTCCCGCATTATCGGGATAAAGGTAATTTGTTGTCTGCATCGCTTATGAATGCATTTAGGACTCGCAAACTGAACCGCCCCTTGTTTGTCGGAGGGTAAAACTCTAGGAGAATTACCCTTAT
>JAALLB010000158.1 GCA_011087745.1 Hyphomicrobiales bacterium
TTTCGTATCATATCACACCAAAACATTCGGGTTTTGGAGTAGGATGGGTATAAGTAAAAAATAACCCTATAGGTAATTTAACAACTTTCCTGGCTGTTTTTTATAATATGGCTCTTTCCATTAGCTTCTTTTTAAACTTGCCTTGTTAGGTTGTAAGTTGATTTTGAAAATGCTTTGGAGTTAAGGCATGAAAATTTTTCTGCTAGTCGATGATTCACCGGTGATCCGTAAGGTTGCAAATCGTATTCTGACGGATATGGGTTTTGTGGTTGTGGAAGCAGCTGACGGTTTTGAAGCGCTGGAAAAATGCCGATATAATATGCCCGATGCAGTGCTGATTGATTGGGACACTCCCAACATGACGGGCATTGAATTTCTTGAGCAGTTTTCGGCAATAGAAGGTTCTAAAGAAGCCAGGGTTATTTATTGCACCAGCGAGATAATGGTCTCTGATATGACTAAAGCTAAACGTGCAGGTGCAAATGCATTTATGATGAAGCCATTTAATCGTAAGATTCTTCAAACCAAGCTTAAAGAAGCTGGCGTTGAAATTGATAAAACAGCAAGTGTTGCAGCATAAATCTAAAAAAGTTTCCAATAAAAAACCCGCTTGAAGCGGGTTTTTTTGTATCTAGATTTTTGTTGGAGACTTATGCAGTTTCCAGAAGTTCTGCGCCGTCTGGTTCGCGTAGTACATAACCACGACCCCAAACAGTTTCGATATAATTCAAGCCATCTGCTGCTGCTGCAAGTTTTTTGCGCAATTTGCAGATAAACACGTCAATGATTTTTAACTCTGGTTCGTCCATGCCGCCATAAAGATGGTTTAGGAACATCTCTTTGGTGAGTGTAGTACCCTTACGAAGTGAAAGAAGTTCAAGCATTTGATATTCTTTACCCGTCAGGTGTACTCGCTGTCCGGAGACTTCAACTGTTTTGGCATCAAGGTTGACGACCAAATCTCCAGTTGTGATGACAGATTGAGCATGTCCTTTAGATCGACGGACAATTGCATGTATACGTGCAACCAGTTCGTCTTTATGGAATGGCTTCGTCATATAATCATCTGCACCAAATCCAAGGCCGCGAACTTTATCTTCGATGCCGGCTAGGCCAGAAAGAATTAGGATTGGTGTTTTAATTTTAGAAAGTCTTAGTGTGCGTAGAACTTCATAACCAGACATATCCGGTAGATTAAGGTCTAACAGAATAATGTCATAGTCATAGAGTTTGCCGAGATCGACACCTTCTTCGCCCAAATCAGTAGTGTAGACGTTGAAGCTCTCTGACTTAAGCATCAATTCGATGCTTTGGGCCGTAGCGCTGTCGTCTTCAATAAGCAATACTCGCATCTTTTTCCCCTTTTGCCGCTCCGCAATTGTCTGAACCTGGCTGCCTAGTGAGCCGATGGTTCCGACTATGGTTACTAATTAATAACCACATGCTCGTACATAATGGTTAACAAATTGTAATTCTTAAGCGCAACCCCATAAAAATAGCTTAAAAAACTTATATAAAGCGCTGATTTACAACGATTTACAATATTTACTAAGGTTAACGTGTTGCGCGAAACTGATGATTTTCACGAATCACCTGATTTTTTCCAACAAGTTTGCTAAAGGCAGCTAAGTCATTTACCGACCCTTAAGAACCTTGGGCTATAATTAACAAGTCGAGTAAACGATTAGTTAACGCGAATGCAATTTTTTGTTAATAATTGCGATTTTGTTAATTTAGTTGGCTTGATGGTCTGGTGAGTATCTCCAGATCGGCAGTTTTGCCAAAGAGTAAGACATAAAAGAATGTCAGTTTGATGTTCTTTTGCGGTTCACAGGAGTATTGAGTATGAAATCGCGTGATAACCTTCTTCGCTTGAAACATTTTCAGGTAGAAGACAAGACCCGTCAATTGGCACAAATTGACATGATGATTGCCGAATTTGAAAAAAGGCATGGCGATCTTCAAGCACAAATTAGCATTGAAGAAGAAAAAGCGGGTATTACAGATACCTCGCATTTTGCCTATCCAACATTTGCAAAAGCTGCACGTGTGCGCCAGGAAAACCTTGAAGGATCTATTCGTGATCTTAAAGACAAGCGGGTAAATGCAGAAGCTGCACTTGAAGAAGCTGATGAAGAGTTGAAAAAAGCTCAGAAGCTAGAGCAGCGTGATGGTGGCACAGGAATTCTTGAAGACACTGTTGATGATCTCGCCGAGAGCCGGGCAATGATCGGCTAAAAAGCCCAAAAATTTAAAACCTGTACTCCTGTTGTGCCCTGTAAATTATCAAATTCACGGGGCACTAGTTGTTGTAGAGCTGGTTATTATTGGACCTTTTAGTTTTCTTTTGGGCATGGTATTTGGCTTGGTGACAATAATGCCAGTGAGAAACCATGAACGTTTTCAGACCTTTAATATTACTAATTGCCAGTATTTCATTTGGGCTTGGTATTTCCTTGCCTCTGATGCAATTTGAAAAATTGTATTTCTTTACCGAAACGCCCTCCTTAATTTCCATTATTGCCGGTTTATGGTCAGATGGAGAAACTCTGCTTTCACTTGTCGTTGTTGCCTTTTCGATTGTTTTTCCGGTCATCAAAATGTTCACTGCTTTTCAGGCTGTATTTTTGGGTGAAGCTGCCAAGGGATGGACTGCTGTCTTGGCGAAGTGGTCGATGATGGATGTGCTTTTGGTTGCGATTGCAGTTTTTGCTGCAAAAACGAGTGGACTTGCCAATGCGGTTTCTCAACCAGGGCTTTGGTTTTTTGCAATATCTGCGGTGGCAGTTGCCTGCTCGGTTGCAAAGCTTAAGCCCAAGTCGCAATTGCCTTCTTGATAGAAACAGCAAAAGACGGCTTTTATTTCTAAAAGCCGTCCAGTTTATTGTGCTCTTTATAATCTCGAGTCTTTTAAAACGACCGGTTGATACGTTTCAGGTTTCAACCAAAACAAACCGTGTTCTTAAGCGCGGTATTCTTGAATTCTTGTTGTACGAAGACCTGCCAGCCCATGCTCGTCAATAGAGCTCTGCCAGTTGAGGAATTCTTCCACTGTTAGCGTATAACGGTCACATGCCTCTTCTAAAGACAATAGTCCTCCGCGCACAGCTGCTACAACTTCTGCCTTACGACGAATAACCCATCGACGTGTCGAAGTTGGTGGCAAATCGGAAACGGTCAGCGGACTTCCATCCGGACCTATTACATATTTAACTCGTGGTCTTACCATATCGGTCATACTACTCACTACTCAAAAAAGGACCAATTACTAGAATTCCAATCTATGCCACTTACCTTAAATTTTAACTAAGAGGTTAGTTACAATTTGGTAATAAAGCTTAATCGCTCGGAAAGAAGCCTAGATAGCTTCTCCAATCATTGCCTGGCCACCAGAAGGTGTTTGTGCCCATACGATAATGCTATCGCCTTCCTTCTTGCCGTGGATAGAAAATCTTTGATGACCAAAAAGCGGTGAAGTTGCTCGATACTTAAATGTTGATATTGGCTTACCTGAAAATTCCTGGGCAAGTCCCAGCAGTAGTGTTGCTGTTAATGGCGCATGGAAAACCAAACCCTCATAGCCTTCCACTTCTCTTGCATAATCAACATCATAGTGAATGCGATGTCCGTTGAAGGTTAGTGCGGAATACCGAAACATCGTTACAGGATCGGGCACGACTTCTCTAGAAAGTTCCGAGTTCTTTGGTGGTTTTGGCGGCGTTGCATTTGGCGTGTCTGGTTTTGGATCTTCTCGAAAAACCAGGTTTTGTCTATCAACCAGGCAAAGTGTTTCGTGATCAAAATATTGATGTAAAATGGTAACGATGCAAAGAGCACCAGTGCTGCCAGATTTTTCAGAAATTTTTTCAATTGTTGATTTTCTTGTAATTTCCTTTCCAATATGGATCGGATTGAGAAACTTAATTTCACCACCAGCCCACATTCGTCGGGGTAAGGAAACAGGTGGCAGTAAATCATTTTCGCCGCGTTTTGGGTGACCGTCTCGTCCCAGTTCAGAATGTGGTTTTGCGCTGTTAAACCATGCCCAGTGCCAACAGGAGGGTAGGGGATCGCCCGTTTTGGGTGCTTGTTCGTCGATGGTTGCAGCCATCAATCGGGCTTGTCGTTCATCAATGATGGCGGAGTTTGTTTCACTTTTACCAAGCCAGTTTTGAAGGTCTGTCATAGTCTGCAACATTTTGTTTGTTTCAATTTGTCCATCCTGACTTTATATCGCCAAATTCTGTACTCAAACAATCCTGAATTTTTCAGAGGCAATTCTCATGCGCATGCTGATTTCGCTATTTTCACTTGTTTTTATTGCAAGTTATTTCAACCCGGTTGTAGCAAGCCAAGCGGCTAAACAATGTGGTGGAGCATCCTGGTATAATTTTGCCGGCCGTAAAACAGCCTCTGGTGAACGCATGAACCCCAATGCAATGACGGCAGCGCATCGCAAATTCAGATTTGGAACCAAAGTTCGTGTTACCAACCGTAGAAATGGACGCAGTATCATTGTTAGAATTAATGACCGAGGCCCCTTCATTCGTGAACGTGTGATTGATTTGTCAAAAGCTGCTGCTGGCAGACTGGGTTATTTGCGCCGCGGCCATACTTCTGTTTGTATTCAAAAGGTTGGGTAATAAAGCACGCTGCAGCTTCTTTTGCATGGCAACCAGGATGACAAACGTGTTTGTGTATTCACGCACTCATCCCTGAACGGTGTTTATAAAAAGAATTCCCTCCGTGGCAGACAAGGCTTTGGCGACTAGCCAAAACGTCAGTCCGTGAACGGACGATGTGAGAATTATGCAGGATAGATTTGGGGCGGGGATAAGTTTTTAAGTATTACACAGTACTAGACGCTATTGGATAAGGCGTTGAATTGATTCATAAATGTGATTC
>JAALLB010000159.1 GCA_011087745.1 Hyphomicrobiales bacterium
AAAATCCTCACCTGCACTTTCTCATTCAACGTTCGGTAACTTGGCAATACCGTTTTGAACTTATTATGTTTGAAAAATTAAGCGCCGATTTTTTTTACGCTAGCAGATAGCCGGGATACTTTGCGAGCTGCTGTGTTCTTTTTCATCACGCCCTTGGTTACTGAACGCATGATTTCTGGTTGCGCTTCTTTAAGAGCTGCATTTGCAGCATCTTTGTCTCCGCCAGCAATTGCTTCTTCAACCTTGCGGATGTAAGTGCGCATGCGTGAACGACGTTCTTTATTTACTTCTGTGCGAGCCGCAATTTTACGAACTGCTTTTTTCGCTGATTGTGTGTTAGCCATACTTGAACTTCCTATCTTGTTTGGCAAATGTAAAACCAGTTTTAAGTTACTGTCTCAAGCAAACCGTGTCATTTTTTGACTGGGAAAGAGACAGGCTGGATTTACCGCCTGTAATTTTGAATTTTAGCTACATTGAATCAGTATCATTGTCAACGAATAATAAGCCAAAAGCGTTCCCGAACTCAGCGCTGGCAAGTTGGGCAATAAAAGGTTGATCGACCCGATTGAACAATCCGTTTAATCACTGAACTGCAGCCTTTAGCTTTGCAGGCTTCACCTTCCTGGTCGTAAACATTAAAAGTATGCTGAAAGTAACCCATTGTGCCGTCAGTTTGCTTATGATCACGCAGGGATGAGCCTCCTGCTTCGATGGCGCTTGCAATTATCTCCCTGATCGATGTGGCAAGCAGTTCAGTACGTTCGGTTGCTTTACCATCCTTACGGGTTATTGAAGTCGCTTTTCGTTCTGGTGAAAGTCTTGCTCTCCATAGCGCCTCACAAACATAAATGTTTCCAAGCCCTGCAATTAGGCGTTGGTCAAGCAATGCGGCCTTTAATGGAGCAGACTTACCAGCAAATAGTTTGGAAATTAACGCCCCATCCAGAGAATTACCCGTTGGTTCAACGCCAACACCAGCAAAATGCTTATGGGTTTCCATCTCACTTCTTGCGACCAAATCCATATACCCGAACCTTCGCGGATCATTATATATTACATTAGCTCGCCCATGGGGTCCGTTAACGCTTATCATGACATGATCATGTTTTTGAGCATCTGACCTCGGGTGATGAAATAGTCCGGGTGCGGATACACCTTCAGCAAGTTCAATCCGGTAAGAACCGGACATCCCCAAATGCATTACAAGCACTTCTCCACTTGCCAAATCCACAATGAGATATTTTGCGCGCCTGCCGACCGACAAAATCTGTTGGCCCTCTAGTCTTTCAACAAACTGGTCCGGAAACGGAAACCTGAGGTTTGGTCGATTGATAACAGCCTTTTGAATCGCGCCTCCCTCCATGAAAGGCTCAAGGCCGCGGCGAACAGTTTCAACTTCTGGCAGTTCTGGCATAAATTTATCCGTATCTATCTGCTTTGCTGGATTTCAAAATCTTCAAGATTAACCATCAAGAAGGGAAAGCCTAATTTGTCCTAGTGAAAAGCTCTTTAGCTTCCCTTATATATAATGTATGTGAAAGCCAGAAAATTTGAAGGCCTATTATTATGTCACAGTCACGTACCACTGCCGCAGACCAGATGGAAACCTCTTTTGGATTTTCTACGGTTAATGAAGGTGAAAAACAGCCGCTGGTTAATGATGTCTTCCACAAAGTAGCAAACCGCTATGACATTATGAATGATTTAATGTCTGCCGGTATGCACCGTCTTTGGAAAGACGCGATGATTTCTTCTCTTGCGCCTCCAAAGAACGACACGAAGGTTTGGAAATCACTTGATGTTGCAGGCGGCACTGGTGATATTGCCTTTCGCATCGTAGAGCATGGGGGCAGTCAGGTTCACACTACTGTTTTCGACATCAATGGTTCGATGCTGGAAGTTGGCGAGCAGCGCGCCATCAAAAAGGGATTGGCCGACAAATTGACCTTTATTGAAGGCAATGCTGAAGTTCTGCCATTTGAAGATAATTCGTTCGATGCCTACACCATTGCATTTGGTATTCGTAATGTACCTAAAATGGAGCAGGCAATTGGAGAGGCTTACCGCGTCTTGAAGCCGGGCGGCAAATTTATGTGCCTTGAATTCTCCGAAGTTAATGTCCCTTTGCTAGATAAATTTTACGAGCAGTGGTCGATGAATGCCATTCCAAAAATCGGCAAAGCTGTTACAGGAGATGGTGATAGTTATCAGTATTTGGTTGAATCGATTGCCAAGTTTCCCAATCAGGAAAAATTTGCTGATGCTATTCGCCGACAAGGATTTGAAAAAGTAAGCTGGCGTGATTTTACAGGTGGTATTGTTGCACTTCATTCTGGATGGAAGATTTAAACGTATATGAGCACCATCCGATCTTTCTTTTCTCTTGCACATGCAGGTTGGGTTTTGGCCCGCGAGGGTGTTGTCTCCGAACTCCCATCGGATGCTCTTCCACCACCAGCAAAATTTGCGCATCGTATCGCAAGACTTATTGCAAGACGCCAAGCTGCTGACCGGAAACAATCTGAAAGGCTTTCCATTGCGCTCAACAAGCTTGGACCAAGCTGGATCAAACTTGGGCAATTTCTGGCAACACGTCCGGATGTGGTAGGCAGTGCCACAGCGCTTGATTTGTCCTTATTGCACGACAGCTTGGAGCCATTTGGCTTGGACGAAGCAAAGAGCCGGATTGAGCAATCGATTAATCGCCCAATCGATGAAATCTACACAGATATTAGTGAACCGATTGCAGCCGCGTCAGTTGCACAAGTTCACAAGGCAACGCTCAAGGATACTGGCGAAACAGTCGCGATTAAAGTTATTCGTCCTGGCGTTCGTGCCCGTTTTAGAAAAGACATCGAAACATTTTATACCGCAACCCGTTTTGTTGACAGAACCGTTGAAGAAGCAAAGCGCCTCAAGCCGGTTTCGGTTGTTGATATGCTAGATCAATCGGCCAAAATTGAGATGGATTTGCGTTTGGAAGCTGCGGCATTTTCCGAGATGGGTGAAAACATCAAAGAAGATGAAGGCTTTAAAGTACCCGAAGTAAATTGGGAATATACAGGCAGAGACTGCATTACCATGACATGGGTCGATGGCATTAAACTCTCAGACGTTGATGCATTGCGAGAAGCAGGCCATGATCTTGAAGCATTATCTGTTACGCTCATTCAATCATTTCTGAAACACACGCTTCGTGATGGCTTCTTCCATGCGGACATGCATCCTGGAAACTTGTTTGTTGATCCTAAGGGTGATGTGGTTGCCGTTGATCTTGGTATTGCAGGACGGCTTGGTAAAGACGAGCGAAGATTCCTGGCGGAAATTTTGTACGGCTTTATCAAGCGTGATTATATGCGGGTGGCTCAAGTTCATTTTGATGCCGGTTATGTGCCGCCTCATCATGATGTCGCAAGTTTTGCTCAAGCAATTCGCGCCATCGGCGAACCCATTCATGGCCAACCTGCCGAAACAATTTCCATGGCGAAGTTGCTGACATTGCTATTTGAGGTCACTGAAATATTTGACATGCAAACCCGGCCCGAGCTTTTGCTATTGCAAAAAACCATGGTGGTTGTTGAGGGCGTATCGCGAACGCTTGATCCCGGTTTCAACATGTGGAAATCCGCTGAACCCGTGGTGAGTTCATGGATTGCCAAGAACCTTGGCCCGGTTGGCATTATGGAAGACGCCAAGGAAGGGCTGGAAGCCGGCCTTAGACTGGTTCATCAAATGCCCAAACTTGCCAAACGTACAGAACTGCTCTCGGAACATATGCAAGGCATGATTTCCAATGGCATGAAGCTTGATCCTGAAACAATAGAAGCTATTGGCAAAGCGGAAGCTAAAAACAACCGCTGGGGGCATGTCGCACTTTGGGTAATTGCAGGATTGCTGGCCTGGCAGGTCTTTAGCTAAACAGGCAGGCTGGTTGTATCTTTGATATCTTCCATCACAAAACTTGCTGAAAGATCGGCTACCGGAACTTTGGCAATCAAGCGTTGATAAAAATCATCATATGCTTTCACATCTTTAACGCGCACCCTAAGCACATAATCCAAGTCACCTGACATCCTGTGGACTCCGATGATTTCCGGCATGATGGATACAGCCTTCTTGAATTTATCCAGCCAGTTTGGATCATGGCCAAATGCCTTGATCATGACAAACACTGCAAGCCCAAGATCCACACTATCCGGATTTACCAAGGCAATTCGCTTGCTTATTACGCCATCATTTTCCAGGCGCTTTATCCGGCGCCAACAAGCGTTTCTTGACAAATTTATGGAATCAGCAAGTTGCTCAACGCTTTGTGAGGCATTTTTTTGAAGGTTTATAAGAATTTTACGGTCTGTTTCGTCTATAAATTCACTCATATTAGAAATATTATCCCAATATTATAACATATATCAAGCATAATTCGGAATTATTCCTGTTAGGGCAGTGTTACTCTTGGAAAAAATTGGGAGATATCACATGAGACAAATTGCACAAAAAATACTTTTCGATCATCCAGCATCCGTAGATGAGGGATATTTTGAGCATATGAGGTTTGCATCAAAGTTTGCATTTGAGCTTTTTATTGCGGGAGGTGCAGCGATTGTTCATGCTGTTATTCCCTGTTTATGTGAAAAAACCGCAAGCAATAAAATCAAAGAACTTTACGGCAAAATTCACAACCGAAATAACGCTCAGGAATAGACCTAAAACATGTGTCGTCTTGCTGCTTATGTCGGTCCAGAAATTCCACTGGAAAAAATAATTGTTCGCCCCAGCCATTCGCTTTTGCAGCAAAGCCAGAGCGCAACTGAAGCCAAGCTTGCGGTTAATGGTGATGGGCACAGTACTAGACTCTTGATCTGAATGCGTTGTTGAGTTTAGGTTTTGAAC
>JAALLB010000160.1 GCA_011087745.1 Hyphomicrobiales bacterium
AAAATCCTCACCTGCACTTTCTCATTCAACGTTCGGTAACTTGGCAATACCGTTCCAAATGCTCGAGAACTACAAAGCAAAGTCAGGGAGTTTTAATCCTGTTTTTACGTTGGAGATCCAGATACCAGAAACAGATGCTGACAGGATATTGGATGCAATTATGACGGTGCACACTTTATCCTACGGTCGGTATGAACGAAACGCTTCTGTCTCAGGGATAGGAAAGGAAACAGCTGTTCCTCAAGGGAATTCTACCACAACAACTCATAAACAAGGTTATAAAATGGGGGAAGCAGAGACCTATCCAATGGTCGAACTAAAAATTTCCATAGAACGCGATTTAGCAGTCCTTGAGCGAGTTATGGATGTAATTCATGATGTGCACCCGTATGAAGAGCCGGTAGTTTTCTTATCCGAAAATTGGACAAGCCGAGCCAGTTATGACCCAAACAGTAACAACCCTAATCGCTGGTGGAACAATGGACGCGGACTACCTGAAACTACAACTTTTGTGGATGCAAAATGATTAAATACTATTATCCCAATGGCGATCACTGTTATCGCGCTCTGCATACAACCCATGCGGTATTTCATAATGAAGAAGGAAAACTGATCGCCCGTGCAATGCGCCCCGACAACAGCGAGCTGTATGAATTCGAAATTGTCGGGTTTGAGTTGGTAGAAGCTGGAGTGCGGTGTCAGTAGCCGCTAAATAGCTTCTTTCATCGATTCTTCGAGGTAAATCTCACGCAGCTTGGCAGCAACATGTTCTGGTTTGCCTTCACCAATTTTATGGCCATCGATTTCAACTACAGGGCAAACAAAAGCGGATGCGGAGGTAAAGAACGCTTCAGAAGCATCTGCCGCCTCTTCTTTTGTGTAAGGGCGTTCTTCAACTTCCATTTGAAGAAGTTCAGCACATCTCAAAACAGCCTTGCGTGTAATACCATGCAAAATTGAAGTGGATAGATGTCGGGTTACAAGCTTTCCGTCCTTGGTGACAATCCACGTGTTGTTGGAAGTGCCCTCATTGATGTACCCGTCTTCTTCAAGCCAGGCATCATCAACGCCTGCAGCCTTTGCCATCATTTTTGCCATAGAAGGGTAAAGCAGTTGTGTGGTTTTGATATCGCGGCGTCCCCAACGTTGATCAGGAACCGTGATAACGCGAGCACCGGTTTCATACATTGGGTTGGCAAGCGGATCCTTTGCTTGGGTAAACAAAATAAGTGAAGTGGGTGTACCTTTCGCAGGAAAAGTAAAATCGCGATCAGCAACACCGCGTGAAACCTGCAGGTAGATCATGCCATTATTGATATTGTTTTCTTCAATCAGCCTTTTATGAATATCAAGAAGGTCCCTCATCCACTCCGGCTTATCCATGCCAAGTTCATTAAGTGAACGCTTCAGTCGAACCATATGCCCTTCAAAAGATATCAGTTTGCCGCTCAAAACAGTCGTTACTTCATAAACTGCATCGGCCATCAAAAACCCGCGGTCAAAAATAGAAACTTTAGCTTCTTCCTCTTGAACAAATTCGCCATTTACAAAAACAATTCTAGACATTTTTAAACCCTTAAAACTAACCCCATAGTTCCGCAGCCGGCGGATACATCGTTGAGCCTTCATAGCGAATGCCCGGAGTTCTGTCTTCACCAAGTAGCAGTGGACCATCCAAATCTACAAAACTGGCACCCTGTGCCACAAGCGTTGCCGGCACCATCCCAAGTGAAGTTCCTACCATACAACCAACAAAAACTCCAAAGCCAAGTTCTTCGGCTTTTGCCTTCATCTTAAGGGCCTCGGTCAACCCGCCTGTTTTATCAAGTTTGATGTTGACGATATCATATTTGGTTCGCAGTTTTTCAAGGCCAACACTTGTATGGCTCGATTCATCGGCACAAATTGGCATGGTGAAACTATTGCCTATTAGATCACGATCATCAGCTTCGGGAAGCGGTTGTTCTACTAATGCAATACCTAGGGTTTCAAGGTGCGGTTGCAGTGCAGATAAATCATCAAGTGACCAACCTTCATTCGCATCCACCATGATCTGGCTGCCAGGTGCACCATCCCGAACGGCTTGTAATCTTGGAAGATCCTCAGGCGTACCAAGCTTTAACTTAAGCAATGGACGGAACGCATTTTTCTTCGCATTCTCATGCATTTCCTCAGCGCTCTCAAGAGATAATGTGTAAGCAGTGGTCAGTTTTTTTGGTTGAGAAAGGCCTGCCAACTGCCAAACCGGTTTACCGGTTTGTTTTGCTTCTAGGTCCCATAGCGCACAATCTATCGCATTGCGTGCAGCACCTGCTGGCAGAAGCGCTTGCAGCGTTTCTCGTGTCACGTCAGTCGGTAGTCCAGATAGCAATTCGCTAACACTCTCAACACTTTCACCATAACGCGCGTAGGGCACACATTCGCCCTGTCCGGTACAGTCACCATCGAAAGCCTCAATATGCACCACGCTTGCGTGGGTCTTGGTGCCACGAAAAATTGTGAAAGCATTTGCCAGCTTGAAGGTCTCTGCATGAATTGCAAATTTTAGCATGGGATTATCCAATGTAAGTTGGTGTCAATCTAGCGACTATTAGTGTCAGACTATAGTGCCAAAATACTCGATAAGATGAGTCCTCACCAAATAAATTTTGGTGAATTACATACCTTGTTTGTATTCGCCAACTTCTTCGTTTTCGCGCAGGATTGCATCAACCGCTTCAAACATTTCCATTTTGCGGGCTTCCGAAACAGGGCTTTCAATAACAACGACAAGCTTTGGTTCATTCGAAGATGCACGAACAAGACCCCAGGTACCATCTTCTGCAACAACCCTAACGCCGTTTACCGTTACAAGATCACGGATACTTTGGCCACCAACTTGCTCACCTGCTTTTTGCATGGCTTCAAAGCGTTTGACGACCTTGTCGACAACACCATACTTCGTTTCATCGGCACAATATGGAGAAAGTGAGGGAGAGCCATACGTAATTGGCAATTCGCGGCGTAGATCAGCCATGGTTTTTTCTGGATTGCGCTCAAGCATATCGCAAACGGCCAATGCAGTTACAATGCCGTCATCGTAGCCTCTACCAATCGGTGCATTGAAAAAGAAATGGCCAGACTTTTCAAAGCCAGCCATCGCGCCCAATTCATGGACACGGCGTTTGATATAAGAGTGACCGGTTTTCCAATAATCGGTAACTGCGCCTTGAGATTTTAAAACTTCATCGGTCAAGAAAAGACCGGTTGATTTTACATCCGCAACAAATTTTGCTCCAGGATGGACAGCAGAAATATCACGGGCCAGCATGACACCAACTTTATCTGCAAAAATTTCTTCGCCTTCATTGTCAACGATCCCACAACGATCACCGTCTCCATCAAATCCTAGTGCAATATCAGCACCTATCTCCAAAACGCGATCACGCATTTTATGGAGCATCTCCATATCTTCCGGATTGGGGTTGTAGTTTGGAAAGGAGTGATCAAGTTCTGTATCCATATGGATAACGTCTATACCAAGCTTTTCAAGAACCTTGGGTGCAAAAGCACTTGCTGTTCCATTACCGCATGCAGCAACAGCCTGGATTTTCCGCTCGAAAGGTTTGCGGCTTGCAAGGTCATCAATGTAGCGTTCAGCAAAGTTTTCGATGAACTCATATGAGCCGCCAGCCTTTAACTTCCACTCACCACCCAGAACAATATCGCGAAGTCGGTCCATTTCCTTGGGGCCGAAGGTGAGGTGACGTTCGCAACCCATTTTTACCCCCGTCCACCCGTTATCATTGTGCGATGCCGTTACCATGGCAACAGAAGGGCAGTCGAGAGCAAATTGAGCGTAATAAGCTGTTGGTGACAGGGCAAGTCCAATGTCTTTCACTCTTGCACCGGCAGCCATTAAACCAGAGATAAGCGCAAGTTTTATTGACATGGAATAGCTACGGAAATCATGACCTGTAACAATATCAGGACCTGCACCAAGTTCCTGGATTAATGTACCAAGACCCATTCCCAATGCTTGAATACCCATAAGGTTAAGTTCTGGAGCTTTGTCTGATTCAGGATGTCCAAACCACCAGCGCGCGTCATACTCTCTAAAGCCAGTAGGCTTCACCAAGGGTGTGATTTCAAACGCATGGGTATTTGGCAGCGTATCTGGTTTTGTTTTTGGAAACATTGATTGCACCTTGATTCGAAAATTATGCTGAAACTGTCAGTTACATGACTCTAGGTCAATCATTTCTGTTAGGGGTTTGTGCAGCAGATTTATTGTACTAACACCAGTTCCTTATTCTTGACCTCAAAGCTTCTCAACTGGCCGAGAAAACTCATGCCCAAAAGAGTGCTGCTAAGCGCCTTGTCATCTAAGACTGCCGCCTGGACATTTTTAACCGTTACATTGCCAATTTGTATTTTCTTTATTATTGCCGAAGCAGCTTTGGTTGATCCATTTGCTGTATTGACGATGTATTTGAAATCAGATGCTTTTAACATGATTCCAAGCTTTCGCGCCGTTTTCTTGTTAATTGCAACAGAGGTGGCGCCAGTATCGACAAGTACCTCAACACTACGCCCATTCATCTTTGCTGTTGTAATGAAGTGGCCTCTATTATCCATTTTTAGCCGAGTTTTTCGGCCATAAAGAGGTTCAGATTTTGGTTGTTGAGCTGTTGTTACCTATTGTTGTGGCTGAACTGCTGCAACTTGTGTCGGTGCTTGTTTTTCGGCTGTTTCCCTGAATTTCAGATACTCTTGCAGACCATATGCTGAAGCAACGCAGACTGCGATAAGTGGAACCATAGTTTTAAGCATCAATTCATCCAAAGACTGTTCATAGTTAACGCGAATTCGGGATAAGGATTTTATTAAGTTATTGATTCACAACGGAT
>JAALLB010000161.1 GCA_011087745.1 Hyphomicrobiales bacterium
CATGGAAAGACCCATCCGGTCACCTTCAGCAAAGATGTGTGCATGCGGTAGCCCGGTTTGCAGACCGTATTGCCAACGCCCACAAAATGTTAACTGGTGGTGCTGCCTATTGGCTAACTGAACTTGCTTCAACCATGGTTTTGAACGGTGATGCAAACCTAATTCTTGAGTTGGTGAAAGCAGAAAATCAAATACTTCATAACACTGCTGCCGGCATTCTTGAGGGAAACAAATTCAAATCACACCCTTACTGTCCATATATCTGGATTAAACTGCCGGACCCCTGGCATTCTGGCACGTTTAAAAACGCTCTGGCCAAGCATAATATCATTGTATCCGGTGAAGATGATTTTAAGCCAGCCCGCACTGATCAGGTGTTTCATGGTGCCCGTATTGGTCTCTCCTCAGTCTCTTCTTCCAAGGCGCTAGAGGAACCTCTCAAAATCATCCGAAGCTTACTTGAGAGCGGAATTGCCGGCTACGACATTCGTGACTGACCCTAAAAGCTGCAATTTTCTTTGTTTTACTGTGGTTAAGAGCAATTACAGGCTACAAACTCATTCGGGTTTGGCTTAGTAATTAAATATCCTTTTTGAAAGAAGTTTCGGGCGATTCATGACTGTTGAGAACAACTATCCAATTACTGAAAAACTTATAGCCGATCATGGCATTACGCCAGATGAGTACCAGAAGATACTTGAACTTACAGAGCGCGAGCCAAGTTATACGGAACTGGGAATTTGGTCTGCAATGTGGAACGAACATTGTTCCTACAAATCCTCGAAAAAATGGCTAAAAACATTACCTACCGAAGGCCTACGTGTAATTTATGGTCCTGGTGAAAATGCTGGTGTGGTCGATATTGGCAATGGTGAAGCGGTCATCTTCAAGATGGAAAGCCATAACCACCCTTCTTTCATTGAGCCTTACCAAGGTGCCGCAACTGGTGTTGGCGGAATTTTGCGCGATGTATTTACTATGGGTGCGCGTCCTGTTGCAGCAATGAATGCACTTCGTTTTGGTGACCCTGCCTATCCAAAAACACGACACCTTGTCTCCGGAGTTGTTGCGGGTGTTGGTGGATACGGCAATTCGTTTGGGGTTCCAACAGTATGCGGCGAAGTAAATTTCCATTCCCGCTATAACGGCAATATTCTGGTCAATGCGTTTGCCGCTGGTATCGCGAAAACAGATGCAATTTTTTATTCGGAAGCCAAAGGTGTTGGCCTTCCGATCGTTTATCTCGGCGCGAAAACCGGCCGTGATGGCGTTGGCGGAGCGACCATGGCATCTGCTGAATTTGGCGCTGACATTGAAGAAAAACGCCCTACAGTTCAAGTTGGCGACCCCTTTACCGAGAAGTGCCTGCTGGAAGCCTGTCTTGAATTGATGAAGACCGGTGCGATTATTTCCATTCAGGACATGGGGGCTGCCGGTCTTACCTGTTCTGCGGTTGAAATGGGAGCCAAGGGTAATCTTGGTGTTGAACTTGACCTTGATCTTGTTCCAGTGCGCGAAGAAAACATGACCGCCTACGAGATGATGCTTTCTGAAAGCCAGGAGCGCATGTTGATGGTTCTTGAACCATCAAAAGAAGATGAAGCAAAAGCCATTTTCGTCAAATGGGGTTTGGACTTTGCAATCGTTGGCAAAACCACAGATGATCTTCGGTTCAGCGTTCTGCACCAAGGCGAAGAAGTAGCCAACCTGCCGATTAAAGAACTGGGCGATGAAGCGCCCGAATATGATCGACCGTATATTGAACCAGGCGTTTATTCTGGTCTTGATGCAAGCGAAGTTGAAGCTACCAATGACTTTAATGCTGCGATGCTAACCATTCTGGGCTCAGCAGACATGTGTTCTCGCCGCTGGGTCTGGGAGCAATACGACACACTTATTCAATCAAACTCACTTCAAATTCCGGGGGGTGATGCAGGTGTTATTCGTCTGGTGAATGATGCGGGTGAAGCAACTGGTCGCGGCCTGGCGTTTACGAGCGATGTAACCCCTCGTTATGTAGAAGCAGATCCATTTGAAGGTGGCAAACAGGCTGTTGCAGAATGCTTCCGAAATTTATCAGCGGTAGGTGCCGAGCCGCTTGCAACGACTGACAATTTGAACTTTGGCAATCCCGAGAAACCGGAAATCATGGGGCAGTTTGTTTTCTCCATCAAAGGTATCGGTGTAGCTGTTTCAGAACTATCCATGCCAATCGTTTCCGGCAATGTTTCGCTGTATAACGAGACCAATGGTGAGGCTATCCTGCCAACCCCAACCATTGGTGCCGTTGGTCTGCTTGAAGATGTCAGCACGATGGCTCGTATTGGAGGAGCACAGAATAATGATGCAGTGTTTCTGATTGGTACCGAAGCTGAGCACCTGGGCCAGTCTATATACATGCGTGAAGTACTTGGTCTTGAAGACGGCCCTGCTCCACAAGTTGACCTTATGACCGAACGCATGCGCGGTGAATTTGTGCGCGCTGCAATTGGCTCTGGAGAAATTTCATCCTGCCATGACATTTCTGATGGCGGCCTTGCAATTGCGCTGGCTGAGATGTGTATGGCAAGCAATAAAGGCATGAATATTGACCTTCGTTCTCGCCAACCCCATGCAGCACTCTTTGGTGAAGATCAATCGCGCTATGTTCTGACCATGAGCGAGGATTATGCAAATATGTTTGCTGCCAATGCAGAAGGTTCTGGTGTATTTTTCCAAAGACTTGGTAGAGTAGAAGGAAACACATTGAAGATAGGCAACCATATTTCGCTAACTGTTGATAAAATGAAACAAACACACGAAGCTTGGTTCCCTGATTATATGGAAGGTAAACCAGTAGCTGAAGCGGCTGAGTAGGAGACAAGCGATGCCAATGGATGCAGGTGATATTGAACGCATGATCAAGGAAGCCATTCCGGATGCAATTGTTAACATCAATGATCTGGCTGGTGACGGGGATCACTACGCAGCTGAAGTCGTTTCAGAAAGCTTTCGCGGACTATCCCGCGTAAAACAGCACCAAATGGTCTATAATGCGCTTCAGGGCAATATAGGCGGGGTTTTACACGCACTCGCCTTGCAAACCAGCGCACCACCAGAGGCTTCATGAAAAAGACTTCCGGCATTGAAAACCTGCCACGGGTCCTGAAAAAACCATTCTACACAGACCGGTTTTTCTGGATCGGCATTGCTACGGCGATTTTTTGGTGTGCGCTTATTTATTGGCTGGCCTTTTAAACATCATACATAATTTCAAAACCGCCATAAATTAATCTGCTTCCATCAAATGGCATGCCTGACTTGTCGTGGAGTTGTTGCATCTCGTCCATGATTTTGGGCATGGCTGCATCATGGATTTCTTTTGACGGCCATTCAGCCCAGGAAAAGCAGACATTCTCTTCACTTTTTAGTTTCACAGCCATTGGATAGGAAGTCACCTCCCCCTCAGCAAGATTATCACCCCAACTTTCCACAAAACGCGTTACTCCGTGGGACTTGAAAATTTTTGCCATTTCCTTGGCATAATCCAGATAAGCTTCTTTGTTTTTCTTCGGCACAGGAATTATTACACCATCTATATAAGTCATGTGTTTCTCCTTGAAACTTGGTTCACTTCCTATCATATTAAGCTCAACATATAATAATTGCGCATTTAAGGACAATTTACCCATGACCGCAGTAAAAGATTACATCGAAGGTGAAGTGAATTCGAACGATATCGTTCTCTTCATGAAGGGCACACCAGATTTTCCTCAGTGTGGATTTTCTGGTCAGGTTACGCAGATTTTGAACTATCTCGGCGTTGAATACAAAGGCGTAAATGTTCTTGCAGATGATGGCATTCGCCAAGGCATCAAGGATTATTCAGACTGGCCAACGGTTCCACAACTTTATGTAAAAGGTGAGTTTGTTGGCGGCTGCGATATTATTCGCGAGATGTTTCAGGCAAGTGAACTTCAAAACCTGCTCATCGAAAAAGGCATTCCGCAAAACGGCAAGGCTGAAGCTTAATCTAAGCCAGATTAAACTCCCAGGCGTCCATCGCTAGGGAATCAAATGCATATGCGGCGTGGATTTTCCGCGCCTTACTTTTTTGGTTCGAGTTTCCATTTACAGCACCAAGTGCTGCAAATATAGGCAAGAGATGTTCATCCGTCGGGTGGTTCTCAGCTGCAAATGGCGCTGCACTTCGGTAATTGAGCAGGTTTTCTATATTATTTGTTATCAGTTGATTATTAAACCATTCCAGAAATTCAGCCACATAGCGTTTTATGTTGGCATCCAGATCCGGATCATTGCCCTTATTAAACAATGCAGGCAAATTATGGGTAATGTTGCCAGTTGTAATGATTGCAATGTTCCATCCTAGCAGAGAAGCAAGAGCCTGTCCAAGTTTGTAGTGATATTCTGGCGTTTCATTTGGATCAATTGATACTTGAACAATGGGAATATCTGCCTGTGGATACGCTAGTGAAAGAGGAACCCAAGTCCCATGATCGTATCCTCGTGCAGGCATTTCATTAGCACTTATGTCGGCATTTTTGAGCAATGCCAGAACCTCTTTGCCAAGTTCCGTATTCCCAGGAGCTGAATATACAGCTTTATGGAACTCTGGCTCAAAACCTCTAAAGTCGTACATCATTTCAGGCTCAGGATCGGTTACAACTGCGGTTCCTTCAGTTTCAAAATGGGCAGAAATGGCAATGATTGCATTCGGCTGTTGATATTGCCCACCCAAATTACGCATAAAATCTCGCACTGGAGAATCGTTAAGACCCATATTTGGTGCGCCATGGGATAAAAACAGGGGTATACCCATCCTACTCCTAAACCCGAATGTTTTGGTGTGATATGATACGAAAGTT
>JAALLB010000162.1 GCA_011087745.1 Hyphomicrobiales bacterium
CCTGAAACGTCAACCCCAAATAATCAGATTTTCAAGGACTCGGAGTATATCAATAAAATTGAAAGATAAAATATGAACATCTCCACCAAAACCCAATTGCCGTTGCTTGAGCTTGATCTGTTAAAAACTCTTGTTGCCATTGCTGAGAGAGGTAATTTTTCATCTGCAGCAGAAGTCGTATTTCGCACCCCATCTGCAATTTCGGTGCAGGTTAAGAAAATTGAGGAATTGGTTGAGCGGCCAATTTTCATTCGAGATAGCAGATCGGTTTCACTTACTCAGGATGGTCTTTTATTGTTGGAGCATGCCAGACGGGTTCTTGCGCTTAATAACGAAATGGTAGCTCGTTTTGTTACGCCAAATATGGAAGGTGAAGTTCGTCTTGGTGCGGTGGATCATGTTGCAGAACAATTTTTAACAACCGTTCTTAGGCGATTTTCTGAAACACACCCTGGCGTAGTTGTGGAAGTAACGGTTGAAAATTCTGCTGAACTGGCGGAGAGGATGAAGACAAATCAGTTGGATATGGCGTTGGTGACCTGCAACTCAGCCAATTATGCTGGTTTGGATCTTGAGGTTATTTTCAGAGAAAAACTTGTATGGGCAGGGCTAAAAGGAGGCATATGCGTAGAACAAACTCCTTTGCCAATTTCTGTATGGGAAGAGGGGTGTGTTTGGCGTCAGGCGGCGCTTGATGGATTGGAAAAAAGCAATCGTGATTATCATGTGAATTTCAAGAGTGCTTATGTGTCAGGCCAAAAAGCTGCGATTCTTGCAGATTTGGCAATTGCGCTATTGCCTGCTTCCTCATGTGATGGAAATATTGTGTCTATTGATTCAAAATACAATTTACCAGCGTTATCGGAATACTCGATTGGTATGATAATGGCGCAAGATACAAGCTGCTCTGTTGACGCAATTGCTGATCACCTTCGTGCCAGTTTTGCTTTTGAACAAGCAGCTTGATTAACCTCTGGCTCTACGCCGTCTTCTGCGTCCGCCGTCAGCATCGCCGCTACCATCATTTTCGGCAGTTTTTTCAGGTAATTTTACCTGTTCGCTAAGTTTTGGGAATGCCTCAACCTTGTTTGGAAGTGCCATTGCGTTAACGAAGTGATCTTGAAATTTTGATTCAAGCGCAGTTTCAATTTTTTCGATTTTTGTGACAGTTTCCTCGATTTCACGACGATATCCACGGTTTAGGAGCGCCATTTTAGCTCCGTAACCGGCAGCATTACCAACAGCGTTCACCTTATCCAGGTCACAATCTGGAATGAGACCTAGAACCATTGCATATTTTGGATCGATAAAAGTGCCGAATGCTCCTGCAAATGATATTGAATCAACTTGCTCGATTTCAAGTTTATCCATCAGCAGTTTAATGCCTGCATAAAGCGCTGCTTTTGCTAGTTGAATTGCTCTTACATCAGTTTGTTTGATGGTGTGCGTTTGCTCTCCACGCCACAGAACGTACGAGAATGTACGTCCATCTTCGATTATGCGGTCTGATTTTTCTGCAAGTGAACCATTTACAACGCCATCTTCTGTAATGATGCCAGCAAGGTACATTTCTGCGATAACTTCAATAATTGCCGAGCCACAAACACCCGTTACACCCAGCGTCTTTGCTGCCACATCGAAGCCTTCTTCATCTGACCATTTATCAACGCCAATGATGCGAATTTTTGGTTCGAGTGTTTCAGGGTCTATACGAACGCGTTCAATTGCACCAGGTGCTGCGCGTTGACCGCAAGAAATTTCTGCGCCTTCAAAAGCCGGACCCGTAGGGGACGAGGCTGCGACCGTTCGCTGAGAGTTGCCAAGCACGATTTCCGCGTTTGTGCCAACATCAACCACCAACATTTGGCTTTCCTGTCGATGAGGACCTTCACATAGAGTTACAGCAGCGGCATCTGCGCCAACATGGCCTGCGATACATGGTAATGTGTACACTCTGGCGCCCTTGCTAACCGTTAGGTCAAGATCAGTAGCCCAGCTGTGGACGGCGCCTGAAACGGCCAGCGCAAATGGCGCGCCACCCAGTTCTGTTGGGTCAATCCCAAGGAAAAGATGATGCATGATTGGATTGCCCACGAAAACCATATCCAGAATGTCTTTTGGTTCGACCTTAGCCTCGGTGCAGACGTTTTCAATCAAGGCATTGAGTGCAACGCGTACCGCAGTCGTCATGGCCTCGCGCCCTTCCGGATTCATCATGACATAAGAGACGCGGCTCATCAGGTCTTCGCCGAAACGAATTTGCGGATTTGGTGCTCCAGACGAGGCAATTGTACTACCCGATAATAGAGAAACGAGATGCATTGCGATGGTTGTGGAACCGATATCACACGCTATGCCGTAAGCTTCGTTTTTCAATCCCGGATAAATTGAGATGATGGAAGGGCGGGCGGTAGCCATATCCTGGTGAACGGCAACTGTAACTTTCCAATTGCCATCACGCAGACGCTTTTGAACTCTTGGCAGAAGGTAAGAGTCAACCATGAGGTCTTCCCATCCCCAATCGCGTTCCAGTGCCAACTTCAAGCGATCAAGATCGCCCAGAGGATTGTGCATGTCGGGTTCATCAACTTCGACATAACAAAGTTGAAGGGCAGGGTTGCGCTCGATTATTCTGCCATCGTCAACCTTGCGTACAACGGCTGCATTAATTTGGCCATCTTGCGGAATATCAACAACCAGGTCACCTTCGATTGAAGATGAGCAGGAAAGGCGACGACCTTCTTTCAGGTCGCGTTTTTCGGCATATCGTTGTTCTTTTGGTCCGAGAGGAGAGATGTTTTCGTTGCTGGAAGTAATGCCGTGTTTGGCAAAATTTCCTTCCTGGATTTCAATTTGGCAACGGCCACATATGCCGCGGCCACCACAAACGGACTCAACATAAACACCAAGTTCTCGTGCTGCATCAATAACCGGGGTACCCTTTGCAAAGCGTCCACGTTTGCCAGAAGGCATGAAGAGTACGAGATGGTCTTGGGTATCTGTCATAAAGGAACTGCTAACACGATTCGGTTTGGTTTTTTACATGGAAGATTTAAGTCTTAACACGTGCTGCACGTCCACCTTGACGACCTGATTTGGAAGGTACGACTTTGGTTTCCTGAGCCCCGCCAAGCGTTGATGGCATTGTGCCCTGTAAAGCAACATGATCACGGTATGTCATAATCCAGTTTGCGCAGTCCTGGTCAGTTCCGTTTAGAACGTTAGCACCGTGAACTGCTTCCATTTCTTCAGGGTGGCAAGGGTTCATGATTGCTGATGTCATGCCTGACGCGATGACCATTGGGATGAAGGCTGCATTGATACCGTGACGGTGTGGCAATCCAAATGAGATATTCGAAAGACCACATGTTGTGTTAACGCCCAGCTCATCACGAAGGCGACGAATCAGGGTGAATACCTGACGACCTGCATCGCCCAATGCGCCAATTGGCATTACAAGCGGATCAACAACGATATCATGCGGCTTGATACCAAAGTCCATCGCACGTTCAACGATTTTCTTTGCGACCGCAAAGCGAACATCTGGGTCCATAGAGATGCCTGTTTCATCGTTGGAAATTGCAACAACTGGTACATCGTATTTTTTAACCAATGGAAGGATTGCTTCTAGTTTTTCTTCTTCACCTGTAACTGAGTTTACAAGTGGGCGCCCTTTAGCAACTTCAAGGCCGGCTTTGATTGCTGATGTTACCGAAGAATCAATTGATAGGGGAACGTCCACAAGTTCTTGCACTATTTCCAGCGTTTGAACCATAAGTGGTGGCTCAGTCAGGTTTGGGTCAACTGCCGTTACGCCTGCGTTTACATCCAGGATGGTTGCACCTGCAGCAACTTGAGCTAAAGCGTCTGCCTTTACAGTTTCAAAGTTGCCTGCCTGCATTTCTGCAGCAAGCTTCTTGCGGCCTGTAGGATTGATGCGTTCACCAATAACAGCGAATGGCTGGTCGAAACCGATAATAACTTCTTTGGTAGCTGATGCGACGATTGTATGTGTCATTTGCGTAGCCTTGCAATGTTGATGTGCCTGAGTTCGGCTTGGATTTCTATTGTTATAATTCATGCACTTTTGTGCAAATTCTCAATCTTATTCCAGCGACAATGCCTGCCGATTTTACGACCTTATCAATTCGAATTTGTAAGACTCAGTAACTAGAATTTTATATAATATCAAAATATAAATATATCTTTATATTCTTATTTACATATTGAGTTTATTGTGATACTAAATCGATAACCCCAAAGGAGATAAAGATGGCACATATCAGTTTTGAATATTTTCCAGGTCGTACGGACACAGCAAAAAACCAGTTAGAAAAAACCGTTTCACTTTTAGCTGAATATCAACCTGAATTTCAAAGCGTAACCTATGGAGCAGGGGGAAGTGATCAACAGGGTTCCTTTGTACGGTTGTTTCAATGCAAGCAATGAGCGGTGTGCTAACAGCTAGCCATTTAACTTATACGGGTTCCAGTAAATCTGACATTCAGGCATTCGCTGATAAACTCTGGGATGCTGATATCAAACGTATTGTAGCACTTCGTGGTGATCCTCGAGACGGGTCGAAAGAATTGCCTTTTGCTGACACACCAGAATTTGTTTCAGCCTTAAAAGAGTGTCACCCTTTTGAAATTGCCGTTGCGTGTTACCCGGAAGTTCATCCCAAAGCCAAATCTTTGGATGATGACTTGGCTGTACTAAAAGTAAAGCAAGATGCTGGTGCTTCCGTTGCGATAACACAGTTCTTTTTTGATATACCTATCCTACTCCAAAACCCGAATGTTTTGGTGTGATATGATACGAAAGTT
>JAALLB010000163.1 GCA_011087745.1 Hyphomicrobiales bacterium
AGCCTGAAACGTCAACCCCAAATAATCAGATTTTCAAGGACTCGGAGTATACCAATTAAATTTAGCAATGAAAAGGCCTGTCTTGCAAAATGACTTTCAACAAAATGGAAACGATATTTTCAGCCATTGAACAAATTGGTGTTTCCAAAGAAGTTGAGATGCAAATTGAAACCCTCATTTTGGAAGGCGTTCTTCGTGTGGGTGACAAACTGCCTAGCGAAAGAGAGCTGTCCAGTTCATTAAATGTTTCCAGACCAATATTGAGAAAAGCGCTCGCGTCTCTGGTAGAACGCGGGTTGATCACAATTCGGCATGGCGGTGGAGCGTATATCGCGGATATTATCGGAACCGTATTTGCAGAACCAGTAGTTGATTTAATTGGAGGAAACCCAAAAGCAAAAGCTGATTATCTTGAATATAGAAAAGAGATCGAAAGCCTTACAGCTAATTTTGCCGCAACAAGAGCAACATCAGCTGATAAAGTGCTTCTAACAAATATCATGGCCGAAATGGAAAAAGCGCACAACAACGGTGATGCAGAGCGTGAAACTAAAATTGACGTTGAATTTCATAGTGCAATCGGCGAATGCACACACAACGTAATTCTAATACACACGCTACGCTCTTGTTACGCACTATTTTCTGATGATGTGTTTTTCAATCGAGAGCTAATTTATCAAGCAACCGGCAACCGGGACAAGCTATTGGCTCAACACAAGGCAATTTTTGAAGCCATCATCGCTGGCAACAGTGAAGTTGCTGCAAAAAAAGCACGTGCACATATCTCCTACATCGAAAAAATAATACAAGACATACATCACAAAAAAGAACGTCAGAAAGTCAGCAGTCAAAGACTTGAACAACGTAAAATCCTGTGAGCGCTATCCGCAATTTTGACAACAGTTTCAACGCTGTTAAAGTAATTTTTAGTAACAGGGGAAGTGCGTAAATGAACGATATTGTCGAAGGAATGCTCTCTGCGTTCAGGCTTATCTTTTCCCTCGATGCTGATCTGTTCGAGATCATTCTGCTATCATTGCAAGTCACCCTAACTGCCGTAATAATTGCCTCTGTCATCGGCATGCCTATGGGGGCTTGGCTGGCGGTAAATCGCTTTCGGTTTCGCCGCCTGACAATTGCAGTTCTAAATGCATTAATGGGCTTGCCGCCAGTTGTTGTAGGTCTAATTGTTTATATCATGCTATCGCGCTCTGGCCCCTTCGGCGTGCTCAATTTATTGTTTACACCAACGGCAATGATTATCGCTCAAGTCATTATTATCACACCACTAATTGCATCCATCTCGCACCAGGCCATCCGCGACCTTTGGGCCGATTATCATGATCTTCTGATCTCTTTAAACACAACCAAACGCCAGCGCATTTTCACTTTGGTAAAAGACGCTCGCCGTTCTCTTTTAACCGCTTCTCTTGCTGGTTTTGGACGGGCAATTGGAGAGGTTGGAGCAATCATGATCGTCGGTGGAAACATAGATCACCTCACTCGTGTTCTAACGACAGCAATCGCGCTAGAAACCGGCAAAGGAGAATTCGCATTTGCACTCGCCCTTGGGTTTATTCTTATCGCACTTGCTATCATTGTGAACCTTGCAATCCACTCAATTTCCAAAACTGAGAGGGCAAGCAATTGGTAAGCAAAATCCTTCCTCTTCAGATCAAAAATGCCAGTGTCAAAAAACGCGGCAAGAAAATTATCGGACCCATTGATCTTGGAATTTCCGATGCGGGTTTCACAATAATCATGGGACCAAATGGTTCCGGAAAAACAACATTGATGCGCCTTATACATGGGTTGGAAAATCCACGTGAAGGTACTTCAACATGGAATAGTGACTTGAAGACCGCTCAGTTAAGTCAGTCTTTTGTATTCCAAACTCCAATTATGCTTAGGCGTACGGCTCTTGAAAACATCACCTACCCTTTAATCTTGCAAGGCATAGATAAAAACACTGCAGCTAACGTTGCTCATAAATGGATTTCGAAGATTAATCTTGAAGCCTCCAGCAATTTGAATGCACGCTATTTATCCGGTGGTGAAAAACAGAAACTCTCTCTTGCACGAGCATTGGCGACCAATCCCCAGTTATTGTTACTGGATGAACCAACAGCAAACCTTGATGGCAGCGCAACAAAGGAAATCGAGAAATTACTTCAAGATGCCCACGAAGCGGGAACCCGAATTATCATGACAACGCATGACATAGGACAAGGCAAACGACTTGCAGAGGATATCATCTTTTTATACCGTGGAAACATTCATGAACTGGGAATGGCCAAAAGCTTTTTCCAAAAACCAGTAACAAGAGAGGCTCAAGCTTTTCTTAGAGGAGACATTCTTGAATGAAATGCCTGGTAGCTATCCTGACATTCATATCCGCCGCATTGATATCCAGCAGCATCATCGCCGCAGAAATGAAGCTTGCGGTCACCACTTCATTTAACAATTCCGGTCTCTCTGATGTTCTTCTGCCAGAAATCAAAAATGATCTAGACCTGGAAGTACAGCTTCTAGTTGTCGGAACGGGTCAAGCTCTAAAACTTGGGCAAGCTGGTGATGTGGACGCCATTTTGGTCCATTCGAAAAAGGCAGAAGAAGAATTCGTTTCACAAGGATACAGCACTCATAGAAGAGAAATCATGTACAATGATTTTGTTATTGTTGGCCCGTCAGATGACCCTGCAAAAATCTCTGGGTCCTCAACCGTAGTGGAAGCGCTAGGAAAAATTGCTGCGAAGCCGTCTTTATTCGCCAGTCGTGGTGATGATAGCGGCACTCATAGAAAAGAACTTTCTCTCTGGAAAGATGCGGGAAAAGACCCAGATGAGTTTTCATCCTCGTGGTATCGCGCAGCTGGGGCAGGAATGGGTGCAACTTTGAACACGGCTAGTGGAATGAATGCCTATATCATGTCTGATCGGGCAAGCTGGCTTAAGTTTGGGAATAAGGGAGGTCTAAAACTACTATTTTCTGGCGATCCGGTTTTATTCAATCAATACGCATTCCTCCCAATAAGCCCAGAAAAACATCCGCATGTGAAAATAGAATTGGCAATGAAACTTGAGGCTTGGCTGATTACTGAGAAAGCACAAAAGATAATTGGCAGATATTCTATCAATGGCGAAACCTTATTCACACCCAACGCAAATGCGAAAGTAAATTGAGATGGAAGAACCCAAGTCACCCAACCGAAAAGAACGTCGCGCCATGGAAGCCAAAGGTGAAATGACAGATCGCAAATTCATGGAAATTGCAGATACATTTATCGACGTTGCAAACAAACAAAACAACACAATAAATGCAACCGACTTACACATGATCTTTCTTTATGCAGCTGCACGCTACAACGCACACGTTGCAAAGAACGTCGTACAAGTTGATCAGCACGAGCCATTTGTGGAAGACATGCTAAAAGCTTATCAGGAGATGTTACGCAATCACCTGGCTGATGAAAGCCTTTAATTCACCCTTCCTGGATCAATCTTTGGCGTAAGGAAACCTTCGGTGCTTCAACTTCTTCTTCTGCATCAGCCTGTTCAGGGTCTATAGCCTCTTCTGCAATTTCTAATTCTTCAGCAACAATTTCCTCTTCTGCAATCTGTTCTTTCGCATCGACTTCTTGCAACTCATCATCAACTTCAGCAGTCAGTGCTTCTTCTTCTGTTTCTGGTTTTTTTTCCAAATACCCCCTGCCTGCTTGATAGGCAGATTTAAAAGTTTTCATGATCAGATCAGAACTGCCAAAATCTTCATCGTAATCATTAAGTCCATCAATATTCGCAAAAACCGGATTTGATCGCCATAAAACGGCAAGGGCTTGCTTCTTCAAAGCTTCCGGAACACCTGCTTTCATGAAAACAGAAAGATCACTCTCTTCATCAATAGTTTCAAGATCAATTTCTTCTGCAGCTTGTCTGTTCTCTGCAAGTTCAGCCTCATAAGCTTCATCAACTTCTAGCTGTTCTTCTGCAGAAAGTGCTTCTTCCTGCTCTGCTGCAATACCCCGCTTACGCTTTGACCAGCGTGAAATAACTCCATCATCTTCATCATCAGTTATCATACCTAAACTCAATGCTTCGTGTGCGTTTGAAAAATGGGTAATTTGCCAAATTTTTGTTCTTCAACATTTAATCGGTCACGTCTTCGCTTGATAAATTTCTCCTCAACATGATGCTCTTCAACAAAGGCCTGAACAAAAGCTGCAATGGGTTCCGGCATTTCAACTTTCTCAACTATATCATCACCTGCGTCGGTATAATCCTGTGCGTCATAAGAAGATGCAGTCACCAAATGAGGTTCATATGGAAATTCACTGTCCAGATCCTCACCATTGCGCAAAACGACATAAAGTTCTGGTTGAGGTAGCATCAAGTTAAGCGTTAGGGCTTCGGTTTCTTTATGATACAAAATCAATGGTAAGGATGCTGCGTGATATCTAATATATTCATCGTCCGACACCAACTCGCTCCAGGGCTCTGCTTTTGGTGGATTGCACAGCACAGCAACAGGCTTCCAAATCCAGTCCGCCCACGGATGGGTTGACCTTCGTTTCTCTACGATAACTCCCAATGTAATCGAAGCTTCTTTGGTTTCAATTGATCGCAACTAAAATTCCTCCAATGACACCTTAGCACTCCCAAAAAAACCTACAACTACAATGCAAACAACATTTGGCATAAGACGAATAGCCGTATAAACTTAATCCAAATCTGGGAGGATTGAGTTGAAAAAACGGTATTGCCAAGTTACCGAACGTTGAATGAGAAAGTGCAGGTGAGGGTTTTTTAT
>JAALLB010000164.1 GCA_011087745.1 Hyphomicrobiales bacterium
TTCAAAACCTAAACTCACCAACGCATTCAGATCAAGAGTCTAGTACTGTGCCAAACAATTTCGACATTGCTTTTTTTAATTTCATGAGCAATTGTCAGCCCATGAGTATTAACCTTGATGAAATTGACCTAAAAATTCTACGAATCTTGCAAAAATCTGCTGATATGAACATCAATGATATTGGCGCAAAAGTTGGTTTAAGCCACACGCCTTGCTGGCGACGGATTCGTAAAATGCAAGAAAATGGTGTGATACAATCACAGGTATGCAAGCTTGATTCTGAAAAAGTCGGACTGGATGTTTCAATCTTTGTCTTTGTCAGATTGGACATTCACTCCTCCGAAGTATTGGAAACTTTTGAAGCTGCAACCCAGTCTGTACCAGAAATTATGCAATGCTACACAATGAGTAGTGAATTTGACTACTTGTTGCGAGTTGTCGTTGCGACAGTTCGGGATTATGAAAAGACAGTGAAAGGCCAACTTCTACAGCTTCCTCATGTAGGTGTAATGAATTCCCATTTTGCGCTAAGTGAAATCAAAAATACAACGGCTCTACCTATTTAAATTTTTTCCCTATTTTTGACAAATATTTAGGATAAAATTCCATTACCCATGCGAGACTGTTCTTTTTTTGAACTGTAATTTCTCGCGCAATTTGCCATACTAAAAGAGAACTAAAGATTAATGCCGGAGACCATACATGGGTGAAAACAAGCCAGCAAGCGAAATTATCGCAGCCAAAGATATTTCTCTGGATGACAAGTACACCGCCACGCAGGGCAAGGTGTTCATGAATGGCACGCAAGCACTGGTAAGATTGCCCATTGTTCAAATGAGACGGGACCGGGAAGCTGGTTTAAATACTGGTGGCTTTGTCTCTGGTTATCGCGGCTCACCCATTGGCGCTTATGATTTTGCGCTTCAGCAAGCCAAAAAGCACCTTGATAAAGAAGGCATTGTTTTTCAACCAGGAACCAATGAAGATTTGGCCGCAACTGCGGTTTGGGGAACCCAGCAAATAGACACCACGCCCGGCGCGACCGTCGATGGGGTAAGTGCATATTGGTACGGCAAAGGTCCAGGTGTAGACCGCTCTGGCGATGTCTTGAAACACGCCAACTCTGCAGGCACATCAAAATATGGTGGGGTTTTGGCATTTGCCGGAGATGATCACACCGCAAAATCCTCAACCGTTGCCCACCAGTCCGATCACGCATTCATGGCAGCTATAATGCCTATGCTTTTTCCTTCAAGTGTACAGGAATTTGTTGAATTGGGCCTGTTGGGCACAGCAATGTCGCGATACTCAGGTACATGGGTTGGATACAAGGTTATTTCGGACACAATCGAGACAACCGGCGTTGTTGATCTTGCTGGCGAACGAAAACAGTTTGTCTTGCCAACAGACTATGAAATGCCTGAAGACGGATTAAACCTGCGTTGGCCAGATGGCATCCTGGAGCAAGATGAAAGACTGCAAGAACACAAGGCCTATGCAGCGGTAGCCTTCGCACGAGCCAATAATGTCGACCAACTCATCTTTGACACCAAAAAACCTCGCTTTGGCATCGTTGCATCCGGCAAAGCCTATGAAAACGTGCGAGAAGCTCTTCGCCAACTTGATATCGACGAAAAAACTGCTGATAAAGTTGGTCTACGTCTTTATAAAGTTCGAATGCCATGGCCGCTTGAGCCAAAAGGCATTCGCAAATTTGCTGATGGCCTGGAAGAAGTATTGGTTATTGAAGAACGCCGCGAAATCATTGAAAATCAGATCAAACAACAGCTGTTCAATTGGCGCGCAGATGTACGTCCACGCATCGTTGGCAAGTTTGACGACAAAGACCAGCACATCCTCAAATTAAATGAAGAAATGACTGCTGGAGTTGCCGTTCGCGCAATTGCCAGCAGGCTTCTAACGTTCGACCTACCAGATGGTCTGGCCAGCCGCATTAAACAAAAATTGGCCTACTACGAAGAACGTGCGAGCATTAAGAAAAATCATGAAGCTGCAGTTACCAGAACTGCTCACTTTTGTTCTGGTTGCCCGCACAATACATCAACAAAAGTACCTGATGGCAGCCGTGCAATGGCAGGTATTGGTTGTCATTTCATGTCCGTATGGATGGATAGAAAAACAGAGACTTTCAGCCATATGGGCGGCGAAGGCGCAAGTTGGAATGGCCTTAGTCATTTCACAACTGAAGATCATCTTTTTGCAAACCTTGGTGACGGCACTTACTTCCATTCTGGCTATATGGCGATTAGAGCTGCAGTCGCTGCGGGAACCAATATCACCTATAAAGTACTGTTCAATGATGCTGTTGCGATGACAGGTGGGCAAACCCATGACGGGCAAATTGATCCTCGAACAATTTCTAAACAACTCAAGGCAGAAGGCGTAAAGGAAGTCTGGCTTATTTCTGATGAACCAGAACGCTATGCACCACCTGAATTGGCCGAAGGAACAGAAATTCGCCACCGAGACCACATCGAGGAAGTTCAAAAACACCTTAGAACTGTAAAAGGTTGCACAGCAATTATATACGACCAAACCTGTGCTGCAGAGCTGCGTAGACGTCGTAAACGGGGTCTGGCACCAGATCCAGATAAACGCGCGTTCATCAACCCATTGGTTTGTGAAGGTTGCGGTGATTGTTCTGTTCAATCCAATTGTATTTCTATTGAGCCACTTGAAACTAACTTGGGTCGCAAGCGCAAAATCAATCAGTCATCGTGCAACAAAGATTTCTCATGCATAGAGGGCTTTTGTCCGTCTTTTGTAACAGTCCATGGTGGCGAGCTAAAGAAGCCAGAGCTACCGGATCTTGATGCTTCAACATTGCCGAAACCAAAAACACCCAAACTTGATGACGTTTATAACATCGCAATTACAGGTGTTGGGGGCACCGGCGTACTAACCATCGGTGCAATCCTTGGCATGGCTGCGCACATCCAGGGCAAAGCAGCGCTTATGCTCGACATGGCAGGGCTTGCCCAAAAAGGTGGAGCGGTACTTTCACATGTTCGCTTGGCACCAACACCAGATCTGGTTACCGCACCACAGATTGTAACGGGTGAAGCCGATTTATTACTGGCAGCAGACACCGTTGTAGCCTCAGCACAAAGTACGGTATCGCTCCTAAGTCCGGAAAACACCACCGCTATCCTCAATACTCACCTAAACCCGGTTTCAAATTTTATTTTCGATCGAGACTACGATTTCCGTGAAGAAGGTGTTGTTGATAACATTCGTAAACATGTGCACGAAGATATAATGCAGGTCGACTTTACGAAGCTCGCTGAAAGCGTGTGCGGGGATGCTATTGCCACCAACATCATGATGATTGGGTACGCTTGTCAGAAGGGCTTAATACCGCTCCTGCCGGAAACAATTGAACGGGCAATAGAGCTGAATGCTGTAGCAGTAGTTGCAAATAAACGTGCGTTTGACTGGGGTAGAAAATTTGCCAGTAATCCAAAGGAAATCGAGAACGTTCTGGATAAACTGCGTCCGATTTCAAAGGAACCTGACACCCTGGAAGAAATCATCAAAAAGCGCGCTGATTTCTTGACGGATTATCAAGATGCAAAATACTCACAAAGTTACCAAGACTTTGTTTCAAAAATAGAAATTGCTGAAAGCAAACTGGGAAAATCCCGTGATTTAACCAACGCCGTTGCACGCAACCTATTCAAACTTATGTCTTACAAAGACGAATACGAAGTTGCCCGTCTTTACACAAATGGCGAATTTGAAAAACAAATAGCAGATACATTCGATGGCAACTTCAAAATCAATTACCATTTGGCGCCGCCCATTATAGGTTTTGGCAAAAAACCAAATGGTCGCCCACGCAAGAGAGCCTTTGGTCCCTGGATGATGTCTTCTTTCAAAATTCTGGCCAAATATAAAACTCAACGCGGTAGCAAATTTGACATTTTTGGCTACTCATCAGAACGGAAAATGGAACGCGCATTAATTGAGGATTATAAAAATACCATCGAAAGCTTGTTGAGCAACATAACTACAGACAACCGTCATTTTGCAAGTGCCATTGCACGACTGCCAGATGAAATCAGAGGCTTTGGGCCAGTTAAAGAGCAAGCATATAAAAAAGCAGAAGATAAGAAAAAAAATCTGCTTGAGCAATTTTCAAAACCCAATACCCAAAATAAATCCGGCAGGACAACAAAAGCTGAACCTGCCGAATAGATTGTAATCAGACATCTAGCCTGACCGGGATATTAGAAAATAAAGTCGTCTGACGCCAGATCGCTTGCAAGGACGTTCTCAAGTAGAATGTTACCGTAACCGCCAACTTCAACATTTGCACCCAAAGCTGTGTCTGTGATGTTAAGATCAGCCATTGCAGTAATACCATCGAGATCCAGCCAGATTCGATCTGTACGACCAACTCCAGCTTCAAAATCAGTTATTACATCATCACCAAATAGGCTTTTATACAAGAAGACATCATTACCAGCACCACCGTCGATGGTATCGTTTCCCGCTTGGCCAACAAGTCTGTTTTCAGCACCATCGCCAATGATAGTGTCATCAAAATCTGAACCGTCGACATACTCAATATTTGTATAGGTGTCACCAGTTGCTTCACCAGCAAAACCACCGTTTGTTAGATCAACACCAACACCGCTGGTTGCTGATGTATATTCAGCTGTATCACCGTTACCAGCACCACCATCTAAATCATCAGCACCTTCGCCGCCAATTATACCAACGGCTTATAGATTAGACTCGTTGCGGCGCATTGGCTCGTGGCTTGCGCTTTTGCTTTTTG
>JAALLB010000165.1 GCA_011087745.1 Hyphomicrobiales bacterium
CTTTCGTATCATATCACACCAAAACATTCGGGTTTTGGAGTAGGATGGGTATAGCTTAGCGCATGATTGCGGCTAGCGCCGCACTTGCAAGTCGTGCTTCTGCCGGGTCGGCTCTACTTGTCAGTAATACCGGTATCTTCCCCCCAAGTACGATGCCAGCTGCACATCCACCACCCATGTATACCAGAGATTTAAAGACTGCATTACCTGAAACAATGTCAGGTACGATAATCGCATCTGCCTTGCCAGCAACGGGGTCATCGCCCATGCCTTTTGTATCAGCGGATTTTTGAGATAAAATCAGATCCAGAGCTAGCGGCCCCCGAACATCTGAAGTTGAAATGTTTTCCGCTGCCCATTGAGCGAGTTCTTCTGCTTCCATGGATGATGGAACTGAAGGAATTGCCGATTCAGTTGCTGAAAGAATTGCAATTTTTGGTCGTGCTATGCCCGTCTTGCGAGCCAGTTCATCAACCACTGTTACTGCAGTTTGTCTTGTTTTCATATCTGGCGTTACGTTCACAGCACCATCAGAAACGATCATTGGATGCTGTTCAATTGGGTCGGTAATGTAAAAGACGTGCACAAGGCGATTTGAAGTTCTGATGCCTGTATCTTTTTTGATCAATGCTCCCATGAATTGATCTGTATGAAGGTTGCCTTTCATGATCACGTCAACTTCGCCGCGATTTCCTAATAGTGCGCCTTCATATGCGGCTTCTTCTTCGCCGTTGGTATCTATAATTTGAAATTTTGAAATATCCCAGAATAGGGATTTTGCTTCTTTTTCAATATCTGCTTTTTCGCCGACAAAAACCGGTTCCATAATGGCTTCATCTACTGCTGCTTTGGCCGCCTGCATTGGCAAGGGCGAACCTGCGCGAACAATCGCTGTTTTTGCTGGCGGGTTTTGCTTGGCTAATGTCAGCAGGTTCTCCGGGCACACAGGTGAATGTTGAGAAAGAAATGGATTTGCTGACATCGAGTTATCCTTGGGGTTTGCTTTTTTAAGATCGTTTTACCAGCAGTGAAGCTGAAAAGAAAAGAGCGGCACAGTTTTAAACTGAACCGCTCTTCGTTTTTAGTTTGACAATAAAGCCAAGTCCTTATTGAGGACGCATGTCTTTTGGGTCGATACCTGCAACAGAAACTGGTTTTTTCATCGCATCGCGACGGAAAGGTTCACCAAGTTCCTGGTTTAGAACAACTTCAATCAAGGTAGTTTTATTGTTCTTCATTTGGTTTTCAACCGCTGTATCAAGCGCTGAAGTCAATTCATCCATTGAAGTAACCTGAACACCTTCAAGGCCACAACCTTGAGCAACTTTTGCGTATTCCACACCAAGGTTTAGCTCTGTACCAACGAAGTTGTCTTCGTACCAAAGTGTTGTGTTACGCTTTTCAGCACCCCACTGGTAGTTACGGAATACAATCATTGTGATCGGAGGCCAGTCGTTACGACCACAAGCTGTTAGCTCGTTCATTGAGATGCCGAATGCGCCATCGCCAGCAAAGCCAACTACTGGTACATCTGGACACGCAATTTTAGCGCCAAGGATTGATGGAAGACCATAACCACAAGGACCAAACAGACCCGGTGCAAGGTATTTACGACCTTCATCGAATGATGGGTAAGCGTTACCAATTGCACAGTTGTTACCAATGTCAGAAGAAATGATTGCTTCTTTTGGCAGTGCTTTTTGGATTGCGCGCCAAGCCATGCGTGGAGACATACGTTCAGGCTCACGATTACGAGCACGTTCGTTCCATGTAGTGCCTGGATCGTCATCTTCGTGATCCATGGAAGTCAGGGTTTGAGCCCAGGAAGACTTTGTTTGTGAAATTAATGCTTCACGATCCTTACGGCCTGCATCGCCAGCTGAAGAAGAAAGTTTGGCAAGAATGCTTTCGGCAACTGATTTTGCATCGCCTTGAATGCCGACAGAAACTTTTTTCGTTAATCCGATGCGGTCTGAGTTGATATCAACCTGGATGATTTTTGCGTCTTTTGGCCAGTAATCAATGCCGTAACCAGGCAATGTCGAGAACGGGTTCAAGCGTGTGCCAAGAGCCAATACTACATCAGCTTTTGCGATCAGTTCCATTGCAGCTTTTGAACCGTTGTAGCCAAGAGGCCCAACACTCATTGGGTGACTGCCTGGGAACGCATCATTGTGTTGGTATCCACAACACACTGGTGCAGAAAGCTTTTCAGCAAGAGTAACAGAAGCAGGAATCGCGTCGCCAATAATAACACCAGCACCATTAAGGATTACCGGGAACTTTGCATTTGAAAGAAGCTCCGCTGCTTCAGTAATTGCAGTTTCACCACCTTGTGGAAGTTCAAGACGAACGATCTGTGGAAGCTCGATGTCTACAACCTGAGTCCAGAAATCGCGCGGGACATTGATTTGTGCAGGAGCACAGCCACGCCAGGCTTTTTCGATCACACGGTTAAGAACTTCAGCCATACGGGATGGATCGCGAACTTCTTCCTGGTAACAAACCATGTCTTCAAACAATTTCATTTGTTCGATTTCCTGGAAACCACCTTGGCCGATTGTTTTGTTGGCAGCTTGTGGTGTTACGAGTAGTAATGGAGTGTGGTTCCAGTAGGCTGTTTTAACGGGTGTCACAAAGTTTGTAATACCAGGGCCGTTCTGCGCAACCATCATAGACATTTTGCCAGATGAGCGTGTGAAACCGTCAGCAATCATGCCGCCTGATGTTTCATGGGCACAATCCCAAAATTTGATGCCTGCTTGTGGAAACAGGTCAGAAATTGGCATCATAGCCGAACCAATAATACCAAAAGCATGCTCAATGCCGTGCATTTGCAATACTTTTACGAAAGCTTCTTCAGTCGTCATTTTCATGAGTGCATATCCTCTTATGGCTGAAAAATTTCAAATTAGTCGCAGGAACCATATCCCGCAAGTGATGACATATAGAAAACAGACCGCTGTACAAGTGTAGGTCCAGATACTGAGTTGCTTGGCTCCAAAATATCCGTTTGGTTTAGTTACGTAATTTCTCTTATTGCATCTGCAATCCTAGAAATGCCTTCTGTAATCTTTTCATTTGCGATTGATGAGTATGCGATGCGAAAGTAGTTTCTGGGTGGATCCCCTGCGCCAAAGAAAGGGCTGCCTGGTTCAATCAATACGCTTTTTTCAACAAGATTTTCTGCCAAAATGTTGGAATTCAGATTTTTAGGGCCTTTAATCCAGAAACTTGTTCCACCAAATTTTGCAGCTGCAGTTTCGCTTAAACCGTTTTTCTCAAGCGCGTTTAACATCGTTGCTCGGCGCTCTGCGTATTTCTTTTTCAGTTTACGCATTTGAGAGCTGTAATGCCCAAGTGCCATGAAATAGGCGGCTGTTCTTTGGCTGTGGCCAGGGGGATGACGATAAATTAAGTGCCTTAGGCGACGGGCTTCTTCTATTAGAGAGTCTGGTCCGGCAAGGTATCCAAGGCGCAGACCTGGAAAAAGTGACTTGGAAAAGCTGCCAATGTAAATGACCCTTGCTTTCTCATCCATTGATTTCAGGGCAGGGGAAGGTGGCGCCAGAAAATTCATTTCGAACTCATAGTCATCTTCTATGATGACGAAATCATGCTTTTCTGCCAATTCCATGAGCTTTTTGCGCCGTTCGATTGGCATGGTGGCTGTGGTAGGGCATTGATGGCTTGGTGTCACAAAAACAATATCGCATTTGGCAAGCTTGGCTTCATCCAACACCATGCCGCCTTCATCAACATCAAAGTACTCGATTTTTTCTGTACGGTTTGTGACGATGTTTCGAATGTCTGGATAACATGGGTTTTCCAGCCCAACCGTTGTATCTGGGCGAATTAGAAGTTCACCAACTAGATAAAGCGCATTTTGAGCGCCCAGTGTTACAAGCACATGCTCGGGTACTTTATATATCCCACGCTGAGGCAGGCTGTGGCTTGCAATATAATTTACAAGCATGGGATCATCGTTGTAACCAAAATCACCGGCAAGAACTCCGAAGTCCCGTGCGCCCAAGGCTTGCCTTGTGCAATCGCGCCATTCTGAATGGCTAAAGAGCTTGAAGTCAGCTTGTCCGTACAGAAAAGGGAATTCATATTCGCGCCAGTTTAAGGGTTTGCGGATAACTCTAAGATTCTCCGAACTTACTCTGATGCGGTGCTCCCAGTCGATTTTTTCGATTGGTTCAAGAGCATTCTCCATAAAGCCAAGCGGATTTACAGGTGCATCTTCATTCACAACGTAACCTGAGCGGGCCTTTGGTGTCAGATATCCATCATCAGCAAGAGCTTGATAGGCGAGCGTAACAGTATTGCGAGCAACTTTAAGATGTTTGGACAGGCTTCTGCTTGATGGAAGACGTTCCCCAGGTTGCAGTGCGCGGCTAAGAATTGCATTCACAACTTTTTCGCGAAGCTGGGTTTGTAGACTTGCTGGAAGTTTTGGATCTAATTCAAATAGAATTTCTTTCATCCGTTGGAAGTCCTTTTGGCACCATATAAAGAGACTTTTGGTTCTATTTGAAAATTAAGGAAGATTCTAGCCTTGAGTTGCAAATTTCTTCGCTTTAGCATTAATGGCGAAAATGAAATGCCTTGGGAGGGGTGTTTTTGACAGGTAACTTACACCTTTGGTTTGTAGTATTTAAAGATGATCCAGCTATGCTTGATGTAATACTAACGGCCTATAGATTAGACTCGTTGCGGCGCATTGGCTTGTGGCTTGCGCTTTTGCTTTTTGTCGGCGGGGGGATTCCCCAATCGCGTTTTTTC
>JAALLB010000166.1 GCA_011087745.1 Hyphomicrobiales bacterium
CATAAGGGTAATTCTCCTAGAGTTTTACCCTCCGACAAACAAGGGGCGGTTCAGATCGTGATGACTGCCGTACCGATGATAATGTGGGTGTGGCCAATTTAGCCAGTAATCGATGAAAACTCACTGACAATTCGCTCATAAGTTGCCCGTTTAAAATCAACAATTAGATCCGGCATCTCGGACAAATCTTTCCATTCCCATTTGTCAAATTCCTGATCAGAGCCGTCTGGTGGATGCGTGATATTAATCTCGCTTTCGTCACCTTCAAATCTAAAAGCAAACCATTTTTGAGTTTGGCCGCGATATTTACCACGAAGGCCAACGCCAATTAGATCATCAGGCAGATCGTAATCAAGCCAGTCTTCAATTTCAGCAATGACACTTGCAGTAGTAACACCGGTTTCTTCCCAAAGTTCCCGCCTTGCTGCAATTAGTGGGTCTTCGCCTTTATCAATACCACCTTGAGGCATCTGCCATTTATGAGAATCTTTACCGAAAGTTTCTGTGTTTGGCAGGCGCCGTCCCGCCCAAACCTTACCTTCGGAGTTTAACAAAACAATGCCAACACACAGTCGATAAGGTAAATCTTTAGCTTTAACTTTACTCACTATTGCGGATCCTTCACGACTGATGAAACAGGTGTAATTTCAATACCGTTTTTCTTTGCTTGTTCTGCAAACTGGGCAACCAAATCAATCGTATCTGGAAATGCATTACCCACGCCGATTGCAACACCAGTACGTTTGGCCTGTTCAGCAAGCTTGACCAGTTTTTCTGCAATTGCGGATCGTGAACGCACATTATCTAAAAGAACATGGCCTTTGGTATAAGGCACCAGTTCTTTAATCGCGACACCTTGAGCAAGAGAGTTTTTAACCGTGCCATCTTCTACAAAAAGCAGGCCCCGTTCAGAAATTTCAGAAAATATGGGAGAAAGACTGGCTGGTTGAGCCAGTAACTTGTTGCCCAAATAGTTCATAACACCAACATAGTTTGTAATACGGCTCATAGCCCAATGCAGGTTCGCAATATTTTCCTGAAGGTTTGCATCAGCTTTTAAAGTATGAGGACCAGGGTTATTCTGCGGGTAATCAATCGGCTCCATTGGCAATTGCAATAAAAGCTCATGACCTTTTCTTCGTGCATCCTCCATCCAGCGTTTTAGGCTGTTTCCATAAGGGGCAAATGCAAGCGTCACATTTGGATGAAGCTTCTTTAAAGCTTGCTGGGTACTAGTCTGACTAATACCAACACCGCCAATGATAATTACCACCCGGGCAACGCCAAAATTACCCTCTGTGTCTGCTTGACGGGAATACAAATCCATTGCCCGAAGCCCATTGCGGGACCGTTTAGGAATTACTCCAGTAGCACCGCGTTCTGATATTTCAGGGTCAGGTAGATGAGCCAAAGCTTGTTCTTGACGACGAACTGTCTTGGATTCAACAGGGGGTAGAACAACCGGTTTTAGTGGTTTAAGGCGTTCTAATGGCTTCAATTCCTGCAAACCTTCAGCATTTGGGTCGACGATATATTCACGTTTAGGAACGACTTCCAATACTTCTGGTTCTTCAACCAGAGGTTTTGGTGGGGGTGTAACTACAGTAACTTCAGCCACTTCTTGCGGTTTGGATACAAGTGAAGCAAGAGTTTCAAACCCGCCATAAAAATGAAAAATTGGCAACCCAACCAAAAGCGCAATCCCAGCAACAACCAAGTCGCTGCTCACTTTCTTTGCTTCCTGCTTGGAAGCATATCCCTTAAGAGGCTTGTTGAACTCGTTTTCCGGTTCCATCAGTTAGATAATCACCTGCACTTTTCAGTTTAAAAATGGATAGAATCAAACAAGGGAGAGCATAGCCCTCCTTTGCGTAAATCGAAAGTAGTAAAAATTAGTTCTGTGTAGGAACCGCTTTTTCCGGATCCGGCGGGAACGCAGCATGCTGCTTGTTTCCGCGAATAAGATCCTTGGCATAAATCAATTGAAGATCATCTTTTGGATCCGGCGGCACATAAGCAATAGAACCTGAACCTTCTTCATCTTCTTCATTACCAACAATGTGACCTCGCAGATTAGACTCGCCACGTGCTTCAACCCGCCCCTGCAGTTCTTCGGGCAATGGTTGCTCAACACGAATGTCAGGCTTGATACCCTTACCCTGAATAGAACGATCCGCAGGCGTATAGTAAAGTGCAGTTGTTAAACGAAGCGCACCATTTGCACCTAGTGGAATAATGGTTTGCACAGACCCTTTGCCAAATGAGCGTGTTCCCAGGATTGTCGCGCGTTTATGATCTTGAAGCGCACCCGCAACAATTTCCGAAGCACTGGCCGAACCGCCATTCATTAGAACAATAACAGGCTTGCCGGCTGTCAAATCACCAGGGCGAGCCGCATGGCGCCTGGTTTCATCAGGATTACGGCCACGAGTGGAAACAATCAAACCACGATCAAGGAATGTATCAGAAACACTAACCGCCTGATCCAGAAGACCACCCGGGTTGAGGCGAAGGTCAATGATATAGCCTTTAAGCTTTTCATCACCAACCTCTTCACGAATACTCTTAATCGCTTTTTCCAAGCCGTCAAAAGTCTGCTCGTTAAATGCATTGATATCAATAAAACCGATATCATCATCTTCCACACGATACCGTACAGAGCGAACTGTAATCACATCTCGGATAATTGTTATTTCAATCGGCTTGTCGGCACCTTCACGAGCAATTGTTAAAACGATTGGCGTATTAACTTCACCGCGCATTTTTTCAACAGCTTCTGCAAGGCTGACACCGCGAATGCTTTCACCATCAATTTTGGTAATAAAGTCACCCGCTAGCACACCAGCTTTGGCAGCAGGTGTTTCATCGATTGGTGAAACGACTTTTACAAGTTCGTTCTCCATCGTAACTTCAATGCCAAGGCCACCAAACTTGCCGCTTGTATTAACCCGCATATCCGAAAATGCTTTTGCATTTAGATAACTTGAATGTGGATCAAGTGAAGTCAGCATGCCATTGATGGCGCTTTCTATCAGCTCTTCTTCCTTTGGTTCGGTTACATAAGATGAACGCACGCGCTCAAAGATATCACCAAAAATACTAAGCTGGCGATATGTGCCAATTCCTGCTGCTTGTGCGGAATTGGAATGATTAAGGCCACTATTCACCGTAATCACCGCCGTTGCACCTATTGCTGCACCTGCCAGCAGAAGACCAAATTTACGAACCATCAGTAGTTCTTTCCTTGTTGTTGACCGACCACCAAGGGGCCGGATCGATTGAATTTCCATCCTTGCGGAATTCTACATATAAAATAGGCTTTGTTGTGTTGACGTCAACCAGCCCCATATTTGCAATTCTCTGTGCGCCCATTGCTCCAATTGGCTCACCAACCAAAACAAATTGTCCTGGCTGAACATTAATTTTTTTCATTCCAGCCAATACAATATGATAACCCTGACCCGCATTCATTATCAAGAGTTGACCGTAAGATCTAAACGGCCCCGCGTAAACAACCCATGCATCTGCAGGTGAAATCACACGAGCATTTTGACGGGCTTCCACCGAAATGCCTCTGGTCTTGTCCCCTGCTCCATCATTTTGTCCAAAAGAAGCCAGTTGCGCACCCTCTACCGGAATGGGAAGAAGCCCCTTTGCGGCAACAAAGCTTATTGCTGGTGCAATACGCCCAGGATCAGAAAACGCATCATTTGTTTCAAACGCATGCCCTGCTGCAATGCGTTCTTCTTGCTTTTTACGGTCGATTTCCGCCAAACGCGCTGATTCTACAGCTTGTTTTGCGCTTTCAATTTCAGTTTCAAGGTTTGCAATCAGATCGTTTAAAGACGTAGCCTTGGCAGCCAGTTCAGCTGCACGGGCACTTTCCTTTGCAAGTTTATCCTGCGCAACGCTGGCAAGTTTGCGCTTTTCAATCAGCAGCAAACTGAGCTTTTCTTCTTCATCAGCAAGTATGACCAACTCAGCCGATAAGCCTTTTCGCTGCACATCAATATCCTTTGATATGCGCACCAGATCTTTTAACTGCGAAAGCAAAATGTTCGTTTCAGACCGCACTTCCGGAACAACCGAACCCAGCAAAATTGCCGAGCGAACAGAAGAAAGGGCATCTTCCGGTTTAACCAGCAATGCCGGAGGCGGGTTGCGTCCCATGCGTTGCAAGGCACCCAGGACTTCCATCAAAAGCGCTTTTTTACTGTTTAAAAACACACGTACATTTGCCTGTTCATCGCGCAATTGTGATAGGCGAACCTCGGATTTTGTAATGCGTTTTTCAATTTTGCGGGAATTGGTAGACGTTTCAATCAAGGTCCGATTAAGTGTTGCGCGATCTTTTTCCAGCAAACCAATTTCGCCAGCCAATTCTTGCTTGCGCTGTTCACTCAGTGAAATCTCGGATTGAAGGAGCTTTAATTCCTCCAGATTCTTGTCACGCTGGTCAGGTAAATCCTGCGCAAAAACAAAAGAAGTCGCCATAAATAAAGCAGCAAACACCAGGCCAAAAACCTGCATCCCGTATTTGTTGAAGTGAAGCGACAAACTGATTCTCCGTTACGAGACGACAGTACATCAAAAAAGATTAATAACGAACCAACGCAACATTAAACTTGTGTAATGGGGGAAACGGGATGACGAGCATGGGTGTTCGTTCACTCACCCAAAAACTGAACGGTGTTTATAAAAAGAATTCCCTCCGTGGCAGGCTACCGCATGCACACATCTTTGCTGAAGGTGACCGGATGGGTCTTTCCATG
>JAALLB010000167.1 GCA_011087745.1 Hyphomicrobiales bacterium
TTCGTATCATATCACACCAAAACATTCGGGTTTTGGAGTAGGATGGGTATAATACTACGTACGTATATTGCTTCCATCCTGCTTGGCTCATATGCTTGGGATCAGATGCGATAGAAATTGCTATGAATTGTCAGGAGTAATCATGCGTAAATCATCAATTTTTCCAGGTGTGGGTGGATTTGTCTTTTCCATCATGATCGGTTTTGCCTTGTTGGTTGCTGAACCTCTTGTTGTAACAAGTGATGTTCAGGCTGAAGGTTATCATTATGGTGCTGTTCTTGCGGGAAAAAGAGCATCCAGAACACGTGCGATTACAAACCGGGTAGGCATTTCAAGATCTGGTGTTCGATATGGAAAGTATCGTCGTTACCATAAACATCATCGTCTCAACTACCGTCTTAACAAGCGTAATCGCGAGATTGCTCGTTACAACAGACAAGTAGAGCGCAACAATGAGTTGAGACGATTGCGTGCTTCAACACGGCGTTCTGGCCCTAATGGTCGTTTCTTGTCGCGCGGAGAACGTGAATATCTACTAAATGGCGGATATGTTGGCCCTGTATTTAACGAGGGGTTACAAGGCTCGGCGGTTAGAAATTCAAATGTATGCCCATCAGGTCATGATTGCGGCTACCGGATTTATTCTGATGGCACCGGGCCTCGAATAATTACTCCGGGTGTGCGTCTTGGCAAAGGGTTGCCAAGCTACGATGGATTGCGTGGGCCAAAAGTTATTACGCTAGACTAGTGATTACATAGTTTAGAAAAAGCCTCATCTTCGATCGAAGATGGGGCTTTTATTTTGTCAATTTTTGGCGACTTATATAAAGTGCCAAGGCTGCCGCATTGGATACATTAAGGGATTTGATTTCACCAGGCATATCGAGTTTGGCAAGTTGGTCGCAAGTTTCCTGCGTTCGTTGGCGCAAGCCTTTTCCTTCAGCGCCCAAGACCAAAGCAATCTTGCTTTGTGGTTCCAAACCTTCAAATGGAATTGCTTCTTCGCTATCAAGGCCAACAGTATAAAAACCGTTCTCCTTCAAGGTTTCTAATGTATCGGCCAGATTTTTGACTTCAATATGGTCAATGATATCCAGCGCGCCAGATGCAGACTTGGCGAGAACACCACTTTCAACCGGGGAGTATCTACTTGTAGTAATGATTGCGCCAGCACCTAATGCAACGGCTGATCGCATAATGGCACCAACGTTGTGTGGATCTGTTACCTGATCAAGGACAAGTAGAAGATTACTTTCTTTCAGATCACCAAGGTCCTTTGTAGGAATTGGGGCGACTTCGAGAATAGTTCCCTGGTGAACCGCATCTGATCCAACCATGCGATCAAGTTCCTTGGGCAGTTTTTCGATGACTTCAATATCCGGAGCATCAATCAAATCGAATTCAAGCCTTAGAATGCCGTTTTTCGTGGCATATAGACAAAGCTTTTTACGGTTTGGATTTGCAAGTGCCTGACGCACTGTATGCAGACCATAGAGATAGAGTTTGTCGTTGTTGTCCCGCGCCACATTGGGACGTCGAGGGTATCTCTTGTCCTGCGTATTTTGCATAGCATCACGGCGCGCACGGCGTTTTTCTGCATGATGAGAATTATGCTCATCGCTCATGATTTTTGGTGGTGTTTTCTTGCTCATGTGCATGGCGTAACCTTTGTTTGGGTGTACGTCTATAAATATGTTTTAAAAACCAATATATTTTTGCCTTGAGGGGCGTTCTTGTGTTGACACTATGACTGCATGATTGCATAACGCCGCAGGCTTTGATTTGTAACCTATTCAATGTCACTTCCTTTTGTTTTTGATATTAAACAATCAGGAATGAAATCTCAGGCTCTGCCATATTATGGAGGAGTGTCCGAGTGGTTAAAGGAGACGGATTGTAAATCCGTTCGCTATGCGTACGCTGGTTCGAATCCAGCCTCCTCCACCATAGGCCGAGCCGCACAATTGTGTTATGAGATGTCATATAAGTCTTGGGTAACCGCGGGTATAGCTCAATGGTAGAGCAGTAGCCTTCCAAGCTAAATATGCGGGTTCGATTCCCGCTACCCGCTCCATTTCCTATTTATCCTTCGAAAAATCGCCTAGTGAACCATCGCAGTGGGGACAATGGTGCAAATCTGCCTTGTCTTTGACCTTCTGCGTGGACTCCCGAATGGCATTTGCAACGCTGTGACTTAGGCCCAATTCCTTGCGAAGGTCTTCAATGGCATCTTCTTCATCATCATCAATGTGACCGTCTACCAATGCTATGCGAAATTTGTCTGTCATGAGCTCGCGTTTGCGGCAGTTGATCAAATTTGGCCTGATGCCAGAAGATGGAACCGAACGCAAAGCGCTAGAGGGCGGGAAAGGAATTTCTCAAGGCGACAGTGACCCTTGGATTCTTCGGTTCAGAGCCTTGCGCCAGAAAATTACACCTTATCAATTGGGCCGTGCCCTGTTTCATCTTCACCAGAGACGTGGCTTCAAATCCAATCGAAAAACGGACCGTGGTGACAGTGAGAGCGGTAAGGTTTATGAAGCTATTACTCGAACAAAGGAAAAGCTACAGGAACAAGGCGCGCGAACAATAGGAGAATTGTTTGGCAAGCAACGCGCGAAGACCTTTCTGGAGAATAGCAAAACCGAGAAGGGGAACAGAAATCCGCAGCCGTTAGCGCGCGTTCGACGGTCAGGCGATGGTGCAAAATGGGGATATAAATATTACCCGACACGTGAACTGGTGTTGGATGAGTTTGATCAGCTTTGGGCCAAACAACTAGAATTTCATGGCGAATTACTTACAGAGAAAGCCCGTTCAGAATTACGTGACACCATTGAATGGCAGCACGAGTTAAAACCGCAGCCGATTGGCAAATGTACCCTGCTGCCTGAGTTTGAGCGTGCACCTAAAGCTTTACCGTCATCACAGCGTGCCCGGATTTTTCAGGAGGTCAATAATCTGCGCATTATGCCTACCGGTGAATCCAGTTATCCGCTATCAAAGGAAGAACGTGATATCATCGCAGAAAGTCTGCTGCGACCCTCAAGCAAAACCGCAAAACGCACCTTTGATCAATTGCGTAAACTCAAAGGTCTTTCTATCTATGACAGTTTTAATCTGGAATCTGACAAACGCAAATATCTTGTAGGTGACGAAACTACTGCCCGGCTTATGCAAAAAGATCGATGGGGGGAGAGTTGGTTCAAACTTCATCTTGTCGAGCAGGATGAAGTTGTCGACAGACTTGTCAATGAGGAAAAAGAAGGGGTTCTCATTGACTGGTTGTGTGATACTCACGGCCTTGATCGTGACCAAGCTTACAGCATTGCAGATTGCCCTTTACCCGAGGGGCACGGAAACCTGAGTAAGCAGGCGCTTGATAAAATCATCCCCTTTCTTGAATGTGATGTGACTGTGTATTCCGATGCAGTCAAACAAGCAGGTATGGAGCACAGCCAGTTCGCCACCGGCGAAGTGCACGATCTGGCACTGCCCTATTATGGTTATGTGCTGGAGCGTTCAGTGGCATTTGGCACAGGTAGCCCCGATGACGCAGATGAGAAACGTTACGGTAAAATCGCCAATCCTACTGTGCATGTTGCGCTCAACCAGGTTCGCGCAGTTGTTAACGACCTTATCAGGAGGTTTGGTGCACCGGAGCAAATCGTGTTGGAATTGGCCCGCGACCTGCCGCTTTCCGCAAAAGGAAAGGGTGAACTTGAAAGCACGCAGCGTAAAAACCGTGAAGCCAATGAACACCGAGCAAAGGAGCTTGAAGAAACTTACGGCAGGCAGCCCAACACGTATGACAATCGTATGCGCTTGCGCCTTTATGAAGAACTTGATGCTTTGGGCAAACGCTGTGTGTTTACTGGCCAGCAAATAGGTCCGCACAACCTCTTCTCAGATGAAGTGGAAATTGAACATATCCTCCCTTTTTCCCGGACGTTTGATGACAGTTTTTCAAACAAAACACTTTCCATGCGTCAGGCAAACCGTGATAAAGGCAATCAGACACCGCATCAAGCTTTTGGTCATTCCCCAAGTGAGTACAACTGGGAAGAAATTTCTAAACGCGCAGCGGAACTTTCTCCGAGCAAAAGATGGCGATTTAACCCGGATGCTATGGAACGGTATGAGAATTTTGAAGGCGGATTTCTCGCTCGTCAGTTAACAGACACACAATATATTTCCCGCCTTGCTAAAACCTATCTGGAATCTATCTATGGTGGGCAGGGGTTTATTGCTGGTACGAACAATGTTTGGGTAATCAATGGCCGACTGACAGCTGACCTGCGTCACTACTGGGGCCTCAACAGCGTGCTTCTGGGTGACAATCTTCCCGAGGCGGAATCGCAGAAGAAGAACCGCAATGACCATCGTCATCATGCAATTGATGCCATTGTGGTGGGTTGCACTGACCGTTCCATGTTGCAAAAGGCGGCCCGTGAAGCGAAGGAAAACGAGCGAGAGTTTTCCAACCGGTTATTGGCCGGCACCCCGCCGCCCTAGGAAACATTTCGAGCTGATGTGGAAGGGGCCGTTCGTAATATATTTGTTAGCCATAAGCCGGACCATGGGTTTCAAGATGCGATGCATAACGACACGGCTTACGGAATTCCAAAGGGCAAAGATGGAGAGCCTAATAAAAGGGGGGTGCGTAAAGTTGTTACCCGAAAACCTTTGGAAAGCTTTGAGAAGCCTATACTCTGAGTCCTTGAAAATCTGATTATTTGGGGTTGACGTTTCAGGCTTGAG
>JAALLB010000168.1 GCA_011087745.1 Hyphomicrobiales bacterium
AATCACATTTATGAAAAAATTCAACGCCTTATCCAATAGCGTCTAGTACTGTGATCGGCGCTCTTGGGAGAGTAGGGGTGTATTTTTGTTGGTCCTTTGTCTTTTGCCATGCGTTTTCTAATTGGGAAATTTCGAGGATCCAATTTGAACATCCGATAGGATAAATCTACTATTTTTGAGTTTGGAGGAACATCACCTTTGAATATCAAGGTCAACTCCGTAACCGAAATCTCAGCTATCGCTGCAAATTCATGTTTGTGAAAGCCTTTCTCCGCAATGCATACCGATAAGGCTTTTCCAAATTCAGAGTGATTGAACTCTAGATCGCTCATGTTCTTTCTCTAACTACACCCACTCGTTGCCCCGCAAGTATCGCACTTTTCGCACGTGCCGTTTCGCACCATAGTGAAGTTTCCGCAGTCATCGCATGAGTTGCCGGTGTAACCCTGCATCATGGATTTAACGCGTTCCTCGTTTTTGTTGATGCTTGCTGCCTTTGCGGTCGTGGTGGTTTCGGTTGTTACCTCGGTCACTACTTCCTTTAGCTCTTCCGGGTTGGCGGAAGGGGCTGTTTGCGGGTCAAGGTCGCGTTTGAAAGCCGTTGGCTCCGCTTTGACATTGGCTGCAAGCGCTGCTGAGCCTTTTGAAAGGGCTCCCGTTGCAACTGTGCCACTTGAAACTGCCATAACCGGGGCAGATGTTTTTGGCGGGGTTGTTGTGACAGCAGAACCCTTTGGCTCGGCAGATTGTTGAACAACAGAGAGTTTGTGCCCGCGAGTTAGTCCGCTGGAGACCGGCTGTGTTTCGCCCGCTTCAACACCCTTGCCGAAGTTTGTGGATGAAAACTCGGAGACATCCACATGCGACAGGTCATTGCGGCCAAGGTAGGAGACAGCCAGTTCACGGAATACATAATCAAGGATTGATGTTGCATTCTTGATCGCATCATTGCCTTGCACCATGCCGGCAGGCTCGAACTTGGTGAAGATAAACGCTTCAACATATTCTTCCAGCGGTACACCGTACTGAAGACCCAGCGAGACAGATATCGCGAAGTTGTTGATGAAGGCACGAAGGGCAGAACCCTCCTTGTTCATGTCGAGGAAAATCTCGCCAAGACGTCCATCATCATATTCACCGGTGCGAAGGAAGATGGTATTGCCACCGATCTTTGCTTTTTGAGTGTAGCCTTTGCGGCGGGTTGGAAGTTTTTCCTGTTCGCTGGCAACACGCTGGATGATTTTTTCAACGATACGCTCGGTAACCTGCGTTGCACGAGCAGCCATGGGTGCTTCCATCAAATCTTCTACGCCATCCTCGTCTTCCTCATCCTCGATGATTGAAGCATTAAGCGGCTGTGAAAGTTTTGAACCATCGCGGTAAAGCGCGTTCGCCTTAAGCGCCAGTTTCCAGGACAGCATGTAAGCGTCTTTACAATCTTCAACCGTTGCCGAGTTTGGCATGTTGATGGTTTTGGAAATCGCACCCGAGATGAACGGCTGGGCTGCAGCCATCATGCGAATGTGGCTATTCACAGAAAGGGCACGCTTGCCGATCTTGCCGCAAGGGTTTGCACAGTCAAAGACAGGCAGGTGCTCATCTTTAAGGGCAGGGGCACCTTCCAGTGTCATCGCGCCACACACATGAATGTTGGCGGCTTCAATTTCTTTCTTCGAAAAGCCCATGTGAGCCAGAAGATCGAAATTAAAGTCGTTCAACTGCTCGTCGGGACATCCGAGTGTTTCCTTGCAGAATTCTTTGCCAAGGGTCCATTTGTTGACTGCAAACTTGATGTCGAAGGCTGATGTCAGACCATCGTTGATCGCCTTGATCTTGTCATCGTCCAGACCCTTTGCCTTAAGCGTGGTCGGGTTGATGCCGGGCGCCTGGTTCAAATTGCCATGACCCACCGCATAAACTTCCATCTCTGCAAGTTGTGCTTCCGAGTAACCCAGTGTGCGAAGTGCTTCTGGTACAGCGCGGTTGATGATTTTGAAGTAACCGCCACCTGCAAGTTTCTTGAACTTAACAAGCGCGAAGTCAGGCTCGATACCGGTTGTATCGCAATCCATCACAAGACCGATTGTACCGGTTGGCGCAATCACAGTTGCCTGCGCGTTGCGGTAGCCGTGTTTTTCACCAAGTTCTACCGCACGATCCCATGCGGATTTGGCATTTGCTACAAGATCAGCTTGAGGGCATGAGGCATGGTCCAGTGGAACCGGGTTCACAGCCAGTTTTTCATAGCCATCCGCATTGCCATGTGCCGCATTGCGGTGGTTGCGCATAACCCGAAGCATGTGCTTGCCGTTGCGCTCATAATCCGGGAACGCGCCTAGTTCACCGGCCATTTGTGCAGATGTTTCGTAGCAGATACCGGTCATGATTGCAGAGATGGCTCCACAAATCGCGCGGCCTTCATCTGAGTCATATGAAATGCCCGATGTCATCAAAAGACCACCGATATTGGCTAAGCCAAGACCTGTTGTGCGGTATTTGTATGAGAGTTGTGCAATCTCCTTTGACGGGAATTGAGCCATCATCACAGAGATTTCAAGAACCATCATCCAAAGGCGACAACCATGCTCAAATGCAAGGGTATCAAAAGCCAGTGGATTTTCCACGGTCGCAGCAGCCTTGTCGCGGAACTGAAGAAGGTTAAGCGAAGCAAGGTTACAGGCCGTATCATCCAGGAACATATATTCTGAACAAGGATTGGACGCACGGATCGAACCAGCCTTAGGGCAGGTGTGCCAATCGTTCATGGTTGTGTTGTAGTGAAGACCCGGGTCCGCCGACTGCCATGCAGCAGTACCGATTTTTTCCCAAAGATCGCGAGCCTTCAATGTTTTAACGACTGAACCGTCTTTACGAGCTGTCAGATCCCAGTCACCGTCTTCTTCAACAGCGCGAAGGAAACCGTCTTTGAGGGAAACCGAGTTGTTCGAGTTTTGACCCGCAACGGTAAGGTAGGCTTCACTGTCCCAATCTGTGTTGTAGACAGGGAAGGTGATGTCTGTGTAGCCCTGGCGAGCAAGCTGGATTACACGCTGAATGTAGTTTTCAGGTACAAGTGCTTTTTTCGCTGCACGAACTTCACGCTTAAGCGCTGTGTTAATCGAAGGATCAAAACAGTCATCTGCATTGCCTTCACAGTTCACACAAGCCTTCATGATCGCTGTCATGTGGTTTGAAACAACTTTCGAGCCAGTGACGATCGCAGCAACTTTTTGCTCTTCTTTCACTTTCCAGTCGATGTATTCTTCAATATCCGGGTGATCGATATCAACCACAACCATTTTGGCTGCACGGCGAGTAGTGCCGCCAGATTTGATCGCACCAGCAGCGCGGTCACCGATTTTAAGGAAGGACATCAAGCCGGATGACTTGCCGCCGCCGGATAGAGGTTCGTTCTCACCGCGAATGTAGGAAAAGTTGGAACCAGTGCCCGAGCCATATTTAAACAGGCGCGCTTCACGGGTCCAAAGGTCCATGATGCCGCCTTCATTCACGAGGTCATCCTGAACAGACTGAATGAAACAAGCATGCGGCTGTGGATGCTCGTATGAAGATTTTGATTTTACCAGCTTGTGGGTGAACGGATCTACATAGTGGTGGCCTTGAGCAGGGCCATCGATGCCATAGGCCCAGTGAAGGCCGGTGTTGAACCACTGTGGAGAGTTCGGTGCAACCATCTGGTTACACAGCATGAAGCAAAGCTCATTGTAAAAAGCACGGGCGTCTTCTTCATTATCGAAGTAGCCGCCTTTCCAGCCCCAATAAGTCCATGTGCCAGCAAGGCGGTTGAATACCTGACGTGCATCCATCTCTGAGCCGTATTGCTCATCTTTAGGAAGTTTGGCGAGAGCAGCTTTATCTGCTTCAGAGCGCCACAACCAAGATGGCACCGAATTTTCTTCAACCTTCTTAAGAACGGCAGGCACACCGGCTTTTCGGAAATATTTTTGCGCAATGATATCACTTGCTACCTGCGACCAAGCCGCAGGAACATCAATATTCTCCAATTTAAAGACCACTGATCCGTCTGGATTACGGATTTCACTCGTAGCCTGGCGAAAATCAATACCCTCGTATGCTGATTGATTCTCTTTTGTGTATCGCCGCTCAATGCGCATGTTTTCTAATCCTCTTTTTAATGCCTGTTTTAGGCAAACCCTTCCCGTTGGCTAAATCCTGAAATCAGCCCCGCACTCATTAAATTTTTACGTTTGTTGCTCCCCATCATCTTACAGGTTTTGAGCATTATTATGGCTCTTAAACCCACAAGGAAGACACAGCCCCTGTCATTATTCAGCCGAAGCTAATACGCTATATCTTGTTATGATTATCAATGTAAATACTAAATATAGTATTAATAGAAGTTTTTAACAAGACAAAATACAACAAAAAAGTCGAATATTTTTTCCAAAATAAGTCCGCAAAAAATCGTGCTCAGAAACAGTGTTCTAGCGCAATAAACTAACTATAATGGAAGGGACTATGCTTGTACTGTAAGGCGTTTACCGCCTTGCCCCCAAATCAGGCACAATCCAACTCAACTCTTATGAATTAGTGATACCCAGACTCGGGTGGGCTCGTCAACAACTTGTGGCAAAGAAAAATATAAAAACTACATCTAGTGGTAAAAGTGTGAATATCGTGGAAAACACAAAAAAAAAGATTTATACTCCGAGTTCTTGAAAATCTGATTATTTGGGGTTGACGTTTCAGGCTTGAG
>JAALLB010000169.1 GCA_011087745.1 Hyphomicrobiales bacterium
CCTGAAACGTCAACCCCAAATAATCAGATTTTCAAGGACTCGGAGTATAACAATATATGCATGCTTGTTGCTTCGTATAGATCCTTTCCTCGGACCACTTGGGTTACACCTTGCAATGCATCATCCATGGTACAGCAAAGGTGATAGCTGACTGGAAAATCCTTTCTGGCAAAAATGACATCACCCCAAAGCAAGGGATCTGCGGGTACATTTATGGTTTTTTCGTTTGAGGCTTCAATCCAGCTGAGTTGCTTTCCAACAAGGTTTTTAGCCTTTTGTGTGTCCAATCGAAGTGAGTAATTGCTACTTGATGCAATTAACTCTGCGCGTTGATGCTGGTGTAGTTCCCTTTCAGTTTCAGGATAATGGGGTGTTCCATCCGGATCACGCGGCCAATGTTCTCCCTGATGAGTTTTGGTAGCAATTATCTTTTTAATTTCGCCGCGGCTCAGAAAAGAAGGATAAATTAGATCGAGCTTTTCTAGTTTTTCGATGCCCTCTCTGTAATCCTCAAAATGCTCAGATTGGCGCCGCGGTGTTTCGTCCCATTCAAAACCTATCCATTCCAGATCATGAAGCATTTGTGCTTCCAACTCTGGAGTGCAGCGTTGGATGTCGATGTCTTCAATTCGCAGAAGCAGTTTGCCTCCAGCCTCTTTCGCCAATTTTTGATTTAACAGAGCTGAGTAGGCGTGGCCTAAGTGCAGATGCCCGTTGGGACTTGGTGCAAATCTAAATACAGGTTGGCTCATTATACAAAACTTTGTGGGTCTATGTCTGTTTGTACGCGTATATTTCCGCGTGGTCTTGGCCCTTCCTTGAACCAGCTGCGTAGCCAGTCTTGTAATGCGAAGTTGCGCGGCGCATGTATCAAAAGCCTGAAACGGTATCGCCCCCTTACCATGGCAAGGGGAGCTTCTGCCGGACCTAATACGCGCACAGTGTCTGACTTTGGACATGTTTGCCTAAGACTACGGGCATAACTTTCCGTTTCACGGCGGTCTTGGCCAGAAATAATAATTGCTGCTAACCGACCAAATGGTGGCAACGACGATAACCGACGTGCATCTATTTCACGTTCATAAAATGCTTCCGAGTCGGCAGCCTTGATCGCGGATATTACAGGATGTTCTGGTTGGTAACTTTGCAAGAGACCCTGACTTTTGCCGCCCGCTCTACCGGCACGTCCCGTCACTTGATGCAACAGTTGGAAAGTGCGTTCTGCTGCTCGTGGATCTCCGTTGGACAAGCCTAGATCAGCATCTACCACACCTACCAGAGTCATCAGCGGAAAATTGTGCCCCTTGGCAACCAGTTGTGTGCCGATTATGATATCTGCTTCGCCTTTGGCAATTGCATCCAGCTCGAGCCGCATGCGTTTCACACCACCTGCCATGTCGGAGGAAAGAATAATTGTTCTTGCATCCGGAAAGGCATCGATGACTTCTTCGCCCAAGCGTTCGACGCCTGGGCCACAGGCAACAAGATGATCAAGCGTTCCACATTCAGGGCAAGCTTCAGGGGTTGGGCGAGCATCACCGCAATGATGGCATTGAAGTGTTTTTCTAAATCTATGTTCCACCAACCATGCCGAACAATTATTGCACTCAAACCGGTGTCCGCAAACGCGGCAAAGTGTAAGCGGGGCATAGCCTCTTCTGTTCAAAAACAACAGGGCTTGTTCTTTTCGAGCAATTGTTTCCTCAATTGCTTTTATGATGATTGGCGAAAGGAATTTACCCCTTGCAGGAGGGTTTTTACGCATATCAACAATATCAATGTCCGGTAAAACAGCTTCACCATAACGACTATCCAGCTTTAAATATGCATATCGGTCGAGTTGGGCGTTAACACGGGTTTCTATTGCCGGCGTTGCAGAACACAAGACAACTGGAAAGCCTTCAATTTGACCGCGTACAACGGCCATGTCACGAGCATTATAAAAAACGCGATCTTCCTGTTTATAGGCAAGGTCGTGCTCTTCATCGACGATAATAAGACCCAAGTCCTTAAACGGTAAATATAAAGATGATCTGGTGCCTGCTACAATTCGTAACTCACCGGTTGTGATTTGCCGCCAGGTTTTCTCGCGTGCTTTGGGGGCTAGTTCAGAATGCCATTCAGCGGGTCTTGCACCAAATCGACTTTCAAAGCGCTCTAGGAATGTGGAGGTCAAGGCTATTTCAGGTAGCAGCACCAGCGCCTGTTTGCCTTTCGCAAAACATTCAGCCAGAGCTTCGAAATAAACTTCTGTCTTTCCCGAACCCGTAATTCCTTCGAGCAAAGTGACGCCAGCTTTGTTTGTTTTGACGGTCTCACGCAGTTTATCTGCTTTCTCGCGTTGGTCGGGTGTTAATTCTGTTGTTCCATAGGAGTTGTCAGGTAATGGGAAGAGCGGCCGGGAAGGCAGCTCAATGATTTCCATCACGCCTTGTTTCGTCAGTCCATCTACCACGGATGCTGTTACACCTGCTGCATGAGCCAGGCCAGATTTGGTCCAAGATAATCCATGGTTTGCAAACTCCATGATTTGTTTTCTGGCTGTGGTTAAACGTTCGGGTTGCGTGCCTGTAAACGCCAATCCTTTTTGCGGAGCTTCGGGTTCCAGAGCGGTGGGGACGCGCAGGATCATTTTCAAAACCATGCCCGGATGCGTGACGGTATAGCCTGCAATCCACTCAACGAATTTGCGCATTCCTGGTTTCATAGGTGGGCAATTAAACTTTGAAATTACATTGCGCAGTTTTTTTGGATCAACATTATTTTCCTGCTCATCCCAAACCACAGCTGCAACTTCTCGGCTACCAAGGGGCACTTGAACGTAGTCACCGGGTTTTAAATCCATACCTTCTGGCACGCCATAGCTGTAGGCACCATCGGTGGGCATGGGCAGAAGAACTGCTACGGTTTTTAACTCTAAGCCGGGAAGTGACAAATTAAACTTTCAAAACGTGTTGCAATTGCTGTAAGGGATAACTGAATCAATCTTGAATACAAGTACGCTTAAAGGGCAATAGTGTTATGAAATTTTTTGTCGATACCGCTGATGTAGCTGAAATTCGTGAACTGGCCGATACTGGTCTGTTGGAAGGAGTTACAACCAATCCTTCCCTGATATTAAAATCAGGTCGCGATATTATGGAAGTCACCAAAGAAATTTGTGGCCTGACAGATGGTCCTGTTTCTGCCGAAGTTACTGCCATGGACTATGATGGCATGATGAAGGAAGCCGCGGTTTTGGCAAAAATTGCTGATAATGTTTGTATCAAGCTTCCCTTGACAATGGATGGATTGAAGGCTTGTAAAGCGCTGACGTCTGCCGGGCATCAAACCAATGTAACGCTTTGTTTTTCAGCAGCGCAGGCCCTTATGGCTGCAAAAGCTGGTGCGACTTATATTTCACCGTTTATCGGCAGGCTTGATGACATGGGTATCGATGGCATGGAACTCATTGAAGATATTCGCACGATTTATGACAATTATGGCTACGACACCCAAATCCTTGCTGCATCAATTCGCACGGTAAATCATGTAAAAGATTCCGCGATTGCGGGTGCTGATGTTGCAACGATACCGCCATCCACTCTAAAAGCGCTGGTAAAGCATCCACTGACAGATAAAGGTCTTGAAGCATTTTTGGCCGATTGGGCAAAAACCGGCCAGCAGATTGGGTAATTATTCTCTAACCATATTCTGATACTTTCAGAAAATGGCCAGAAATACTGACACCCAAGCATTCCTAATCTATTGCGCTCCTGATCTTGCGAAAGAGAAGGTTCAATGGCTTGCATGGCTCTGCGATCAAAAGCGGATGTCCGCGAAAACGCTTGATGCTTATGAGCGCGACGTTCGTCAGTTTTTACAGCATTTGACCGGGCATGTGGGTGCGCCGCCGAAAATTTCTGATGTTTCAAATCTTAAGCCTTTGGATATGCGCGGATTTATGGCACGCCGCCGTGAGGGTGGGGCAGAAGCACGTACGCTTGGGCGAGGACTTGCCGGTATTCGTTCTTTCATTCGTTTTTTGGAGAAAAAGGGCTTGGCAAATTCAGCCGGTCTTGCTGCAACGCGATCTCCGAAGCAACCCAAGACATTGCCGAAAGCACTTCAAGCTTCGCAAGCAGTGCGTTTAACTGAGGCGCGCGAACATTTATCTGAAACACCCTGGATAGCGGCTCGTGATGCTGCTGTGATGACCTTGTTGTATGGGTGCGGGCTTAGAATTGGCGAAGCATTGAGCTTGACACCCAACATGATGAAATCTGCCAAAACCGGAAGCATTCGCGTTACAGGAAAAGGCGGTGTAACCCGCTTGGTTCCGGTTTTGCCGCAAGTAGTGGATGCGATTGAAAGTTATCAAAAGCTTTGTCCGTATGTGATGGAAGGTGATGATATCTTGTTTAGAGGTGCGAAGGGTGGGCCATTGCAGCCGGCTATTGTGCAAAAAACCATGCGAGTTTTACGCGGAGCATTGGGCTTGCCGGACAGTGCGACGCCACACGCGCTCCGGCATTCATTTGCCACGCATTTATTGGCAGGCGGGGGAGATTTGCGAACCATACAGGAACTGCTTGGTCATGCCAGTCTTTCAACAACCCAAATTTATACGTCTGTTGATACCTCACGATTGATGGATATTTATGAAAAAGCCCATCCGAGAGCCTAAATGAGCCTGATTAGGGTCTGGCGCGAAATAATTGAATCAGGATCCAGCGAAGCTTTGGCAGTCCT
>JAALLB010000170.1 GCA_011087745.1 Hyphomicrobiales bacterium
AATCACATTTATGAAAAAATTCAACGCCTTATCCAATAGCGTCTAGTACTGTGCCCTGAGACAATGTTGCATCTGGAAGTTTTGTCATTGCGCTTCCATCTATGTTAAAGATTACAAAAATCCAGGATGTTTCATATGGCTAAAACTGCAAAACCAAAGTTACCAGAAAGCGTTGATGTTTTAATCGCTGGTGGTGGTTATGTCGGGCTTTCTTGTGCGGTGGCCATCAAGGATGCTGCACCCCATTTGTCGGTCATGGTCGTTGACCCGGTACCCGAGCAAGCCGTGAAAAATGACGAGCGTGCGTCAGCCATTGCTGCAGATGCGTCAAGAATGTTGGATGCACTTGGTCTTTGGAAAGGGCTGGTAAAAAATGCCCAGCCTATAAATGAGATGATCGTCACAGACAGTAAGGTTAGTGATGTGACTCGTCCGGTATTTTTGACGTTTGCCAATGAACAAGAAGTAGATCAGCCGTTCGCGCATATGGTTGAAAATCGTGAACTTGTAAAAGCCCTGCGCAAGAAGGGCGATCGTGATGGTGTTATCCGGATAACAGAAAATGGTGTTGCCAACTTTGAAACCAGTGTCGCACAGTCTGTGGTCACGCTTAGTTCTGGAGTTACTATTTCAACAAAACTGTTGGTTGCCTGTGATGGTGTGCGCTCGAGGCTACGCGATATGGCAGGTATTCAGACGGTGCATTGGCCTTATGATCAAAAAGGCATTGTTTGTACGGTTGAGCATGAACGTCCGCACGAAGGCCGGGCTGAAGAACATTTTTTACCAGCTGGCCCGTTTGCGATATTGCCGCTCAAGGGCAATCGATCCTCATTGGTATGGACTGAAAGCTCTCATGATGCTGATCGCTTGCTGAAACAAGATGAGTTGATCTTCGAAACTGAACTTGAGCAACGCTTTGGCTATAAACTTGGCGATATTAAGCTTGCCAGCAAAGTTCAGGCATTTCCGCTTGGATTGCGGCTCGCGCGGGAGTTTGTTCGATCAAGATTTGTACTTGCAGGAGATGCCGCACATGGGATTCATCCAATAGCAGGACAAGGCCTAAACCTTGGCTTCAAAGATGCAGCTGCATTGGCAGAAACAATCATCGAAGCAGATCGATTGGGTCAAGATTTTGGTACTGTGGATGTGCTTGAGCGCTATCAGATGTGGCGCCGATTCGACACCGTTCAAATGGGGGTGGTAACAGATGTTTTAAATCGCCTTTTCTCTAATGATAACGGATTTTTACGTGCAGCACGGAGTTTTGGGCTTGGTGTTGTTGACCGGATGCCGGAGATGAAGAAATACTTTATCAATCAAGCTGCAGGAGAAGATACATCTGCTCCGAAGCTATTACGCGGTGAAGCTATTTAGAAGTTTCATCACCGTCCAATTCACGGGCTTCTGATACAATCATGACCGGAATGCTATCTCGTATAGGATAGGCAAGTTTGGCTACCTTGGAGACAAGTTCATTGTCAGCTTCGTTATATTTCAGTGTTGTCTTCGTTAAAGGACAAACAAGTAGCTCTAGAAGTTTTGGATCTGGTTTGGTCATTAGTTTAGACTATTGCAGATTTGAAAAAGTGTCACCTTTTTGCTTGGCAAGATGAATTTCAGAAATTGCTATTAATGTGTCTGCCCTGTCCTTTAGTGTTGGCGCTTCAAGCAGTGCCTGCTTTTCCGCCGGGTCATACGGGCTCATCATGCAAAGTGCGGTGATTAAAGATTCTGTATCTGCATTATTAACAGTATCCCAATCAGCATCCATGTCATTTGCTGTAAGATAGTTTTTAAATGCATGCAAAACGGCATCCCGATCAACGGCGTCACTTTGTGATATTTCAGAAAGATCGGTTTCAAAAGCGTCAATTGAACATTGACGGTAACCCGTGTTTACGGTCATTTCTTCAACTACTTTGAACCGGCACACTCCAGATAGGCTTATATGCAAGCGCCCATCTCCGGTTTCCTGAAAAGCAGAAATTCGGCCAATACACCCTATTTCGCTCAAAGCTGGTGGTTCATCTCCATGATGAGGTGTTTTTAGATCGGGTTGAATCATCCCGATAAGTTTTTCGCCCCGCAAGGCATCGGTGATCATTTCAAGGTAACGCGGTTCGAAAATATTAAGAGGAAGCTGCCCGCCTGGAAGCAAAAGAGCTCCTGTTAATGGAAATACAGGAATTTTTTCCGGTAAGTCATTTGCAAATGTGTAGGTTGCATTTCCAGCTCTCATCAGCGTTCCAGTTTTTTATTCGTTACTAAACAATCTGGTACAATAAGCCCAGTTCTCAAGGGCTGTGTCGTAAAAATGAGTGTTATGACGTAGTTTTGTTCGATTTTGATATCAAAACACTCAAATTATGAGAATAGCAATGAAGAAAGCTTGCGCCGGGCAGAAATGGTTGTTTCATCAGTCATTCCCCAAGCTTCGAAGAATTGCAGAAGCTGAACCCGGACAGCATCGTCATTCCATCCCGGTTTGCGGGATATTATTTCCAGCAAATGATCTGCTGCCTCTTCTCTTTGGTTTGCAGCATTTAACGCTATTGCCAGATCCAGTCGCAATTGATGGTCATCTGGTTTGGCATCCAGCTTTGCCTGTAGATCGCTGGATGTTTTACCCAATGCTTCTGCTGGTTCTGCCAGGTCCAGTGCTGATTTCAAAGAGGTGATTTCTGCAGATGCAAGTTGTTCTTCATCAAGATTAGCTATAACGCCTCGAACACCATCCAGATTCTTTTCTCCCAAATATAGATGGCCAACACCGGCGATTGCCTGCAGGTTATTTGGCTCGGCTGTTAAAATATGTCCATAGATACGACCTGCTTCTTGTATGTCTCCCTGATCTGCCAGCTTTTGAGCATCTTCAAGCAGGGTTTCCATTTGATCATTATCATCAAGTGGTCCGGCAATTTTTGAAATGAACTCCCGAATTTCGGTTTCCGTTTTTGCGCCCATAAATGCATCTGCCGGTTTTCCTTCAACAAACGCAACAACCGCAGGAATGGATTGAATGCCCATTTGGCCTGCGACTTCCGGATGTTTATCAATGTCCATTTTCACAAGGCGAATTTTGCCATTTGTATCTACAACAGCTTTTTCAAGCGCGGGTGCCAGTTGTTTGCATGGTTCACACCAGGGCGCCCAGAAATCGACCAGTACAGGGACCTGCATGGAGCCCTGAATGACTTCAGAAGAAAATTCAGCTGTAGAGATATCTTTTACTGGCGCACGTGATTTTGCTGCTGGAGCGCTGGGTTCGCCAAAAGAAACATTTGCGTTCTGGTTTGTGGTGTATCCACTTCCCGAACCAAAACCATATTCATTATTGCTCATGTGTCTTCTCCAAACTCTGATACCTGTATGATTTGCGGTTCATGATTTATGTGATTCAAAAACTGCAGTAAATTCTCTTTTGAAATGGTGGTTGTCATTTCATTCGTCAATGGATGACAATTAATAAGATCATAACGCAAAAGAGGTTCATCGATAATAACATTTACCTTGTTTTCGTTATCGTTGATGGGTGCAAATGCTGTAACAGACCCAGGCTTAACTCCCAGCAGTTCCATCAGCGCTTCTGGTTTCCCAAATGAAACCCGGCCCTTGGCACCAATGAGCCCATGCACTGAATTCAGCTTTATCTGGGCCGTTCCCTCGGCAACAATAAGGAAAAAATTGCCTTTCTTGTCTTTCAGGAAGAGATTTTTGGTATGGCCACCTGGAATTTCCTGTTTAATTTTAGAAGATTCTTCAACCGTAAAAACCGCTTCATGCTTATGAGTGGTGGTTTCAAAGCCTAAATCCTTGAGGGTATTTAATAAGTCTTGAGGGCTGAGAGGCATGCCAATTTTCCAGTTATTTATGCCAAATCAATAAGTTTTGTAAGGACTTATATCAAGGCCTCAAATTTGTACTGGTTAAGGATAAAAAACTTCATTCAAATTTGGTGAAAAAGTATCTTGCATTTCAAAACGACATGCTTCATACAACCTCCACAAGCGACAAGCTTACAGTGAGCGGGCGTAGCTCAGGGGTAGAGCATAACCTTGCCAAGGTTAGGGTCGTGAGTTCGAATCTCATCGCCCGCTCCAATTTTTTTAAGAAAAATCAAGTATTTGAGTACGGTCCCCTCGGGGTGTCTCTGCTTAGAACGCCTCCTGCCTGTTATTATCTAGGCGCAATCTATGCACTTGGACAAAAGTTGCCGGATGCCGTAGCGCGCTGACGGCGGGCCCTCACGGGGGAAATGACCGCCGGATGTCGACCGGCTAGATATGCGAATGCTGATGCAGATATAATGACGGGAAAGAGACATTCATGTCCGTTTAGGCTCGATCATAGCAGAAAAATAGCAGATATCGACGACCAGTTTGTCATACGAGCCAGGGTCTTCCCCGACCTCTTCTGCTCTTCTTCTTATCTCTTATGCGGGGGGATTCCCCCGCAACGCCCTCTTTTGAGAGGTAGAGTGCGGACGGGTTTTCCGTGACGGGTTGAGAACCGGGAGAGAGGCTTGCGGTGCCCGTCGCGGAGTATCCGTTATGTCCCAACAGTCGCAACAATCCAAATGCAAATCCCGTTCCCGTTCTTCCCGGGCCCACAAGACCCTCCGAGCACACAAGACAAAGAGGTCAGGGAAATCGCGCTTGAAGTTTGACTGCGGTTGAAAATTGGATTCTTTAGGCTTCATCAC
>JAALLB010000171.1 GCA_011087745.1 Hyphomicrobiales bacterium
TCATATCACACCAAAACATTCGGGTTTTGGAGTAGGATGGGTATAAACAAAAAAACTGTAAGGAAAATTTTGAGAAATTTCATATCGAATGCCCTTTATGTCTAAGGATGAGGTTTCACAGGCTTTATGAATAAGCTTATGATATATTGTGCCATGAATGGGTTTATCATCTCAAAGAAAACCATTCACAGCCTACTCAAGTCTCCATTTGATTTCCAATTTAAGTTTTGCCCGTAAATAACGGTCTCTAATTTATCGTCTAACAATATTAGGATACCAAGCTCACCTACGCTGGCAATTCGACTTCCTAAATCAGGAGCAGAACCCTCATTAAAACGTCTGCCATCCATAGTTTGAATATAACGCTCTTCACCATTGAGCATTACGCCCCCTATATCGAGGGTAAAACGGGGAGTCGCCCTTGCAATGAAACTGATAAATTCATTATTTCTTTCAATTTCACCCAGATACACGGATATTTTTTCAATTGAAGCGCTTACATTCTTACTGATCTGACGCGCACATTCCCGCGTTTTATCAGGGCTAAGAGCAGCCTCCAGCAGCAAATGCTGGTCTTCTATTTCAAATGCATTAAGCGATACCTTGTTTGAGATGCTCAGCATATCAAGCCAAAACAACACGGCAGGCAGATTAGTATGGTTCAACCGCGAATTATTCCAGCATATTTCACCATTGGCCTTGGGACTTAGTACCAGCGGTAGAAACTGGTTTTCTATAGTTTTTTTCGTGATGTAATTTTCAACCCTCATCTGAAGACTTGAAACATCAGAATTATTATCCGATGTCAGCACATTCGTATAGCCAGCGACTCCAGACACATTAGAAGCACCACTTAATGCAAGAGTATTATCCCACCGATTGCTTACTTGTTTAAACAGTTCTTTTATAGCAACATTTTTATCAGACTCTTCAGTGTCATTCGCATTACCGACTGTTTCATTTACAAGCCCATTATCCAGTAATTCGGTAAGTTTACTTTCAGATGCCCCTCCCTCAATTAGGGATTTGGCAGCAGCAGATAGGAAGCTACGCTCACCTCCAACCAATGAAATTGCTGGCTGAGAGACACCAAGATTCAATGGCTGTGCATTTTCTACTGCGTTTAGTTCATTGATTTCCGCGGAAGCATCTGCTCCTGCTTCCGTTTCAGCTCCTGTTTCCGCATTTGTAACACTTTCCTGCCCATCATTGAGACTATCCGTATCAAATCCCATGAACACATCTTCAGTGCCGAATGAACCTTGTTTAAGACGGGAAAGGTTTAATGTTGAGGCCGCATCACTGATTGATACTTCGCCGCCCAGAACCACTGCCTCACCAGGTTTTTTACTGTTGGGTTCAGCAACAACTTCCCCCTTGTCATTCACCAGTTGGACATAGGAGCGCAGCGGAATATAGTCTGCAAACCGACGGGCATAAGATTGTATAAAGCCAACAAAATTGTCGAGTTTTTCTGGAGTTACAATACCGCTAACTTCGATAAGTTCCCGGTCCAACCTAAACAAAACATTGTCTGCTATTTCCGAACGCTCCGCCAGTTTTTTTACTTCAGTAAAATAGGTGTCGGCAGTCCTAATGTTTGATGTGATTTCACTAAGGCCGGTTACTTCTTCTTCTATGATATCCAGGAATTTACTGGCCTTGCTAGTTTCCAACACGTTTCCAGAGAAAGTTGCAGCGCCTGCATCATCAAGTTCATAAGTAACCGGAATTTTCTGAAATTCAATTACGCCATCGATTTGAGTTTCCAAAGATGAAAGCACCCATAAGCGCAAGCGTGCCTGAATACCTGTTTTCTCAACAGCATTGCGTATAGCCCGCCGCTCAGCAGCTTCTGCAACGTAGCCGTTTGCAAACAAGGTTCCGTCTGCTTCTTGAATGAGGAAAACTGATTTTCCGAATTCAAAGCTGTCCAACACATTTCGTACAATTTCATAATCGGTTTTTTTTACAGCAGTTTTGGTATTTGCATCACCCGTACTATTGAAAGATGTTGTCCAACCAATGAAAGCAACCAAAACCACAAGGGCCAGTCCACCCCAGGCAAACCTTGGCCACAGACTGGCCTCCCCTTGAGATTCCCGGGCTTTTCCACGAGCCGGTTTTTCCTGCCGGTATTTTATTTCTTGCGTATATTGATAATTTGCCAACGAACTCCATTGCGCATCTGGAGCGCCAATTGCAAATGCAGTGCCGCCTATTGTAAACACGTCAAGGGGAGAAATCTCCCGCCAGTTGTCATCACCAGCGCCTATAGTGCTGTTATCTGCGGTGACAATAGTTCCAGCACCCCCCGCAGCCTCAATCTTTCCTTCCGATATCTTAAGGCGGGCATGTCCTCTCTTCAGATTTACATTTACAAACTGGAGATCATCGTCAGCCCCGGAGCCAAGCGTATATTCCCCATTAGCAAGAGAGACCTCGACCCCGGATTGACTGCCATTCAGAACTTTTAGAATTAAGTCGTTTGAGAAATCATACATACCTATTGCTCCAGACCTTTACTAAAAAGGATAGAGCGTTTCGGTTTTGAGTAATCACTCCCAAGATAAGGATACGCATAAAATAAAACCTTATTACAGACTGAGTAAGCATCGCTTCGCGCTAGAACATCGGCGGTCAAAGAAAAAGCTCCCGTGGCTATCACACCAAGGGAAGCCATATATTTTTAGTTATTTACATTGCCCAGAGAAACTGAATTGCCATTTTGCAAGCAGGTTACATTGGGATGAAGTACTCTAGGATAAAATACCTCAGAGCACTTCAGGTTCTTAAGATATCAAGCAACATTTCGTGCAATTGTCTTCAAAGAATCCGAAACGTTTTTAAGCATGTTAGAACGCAGATTGGTAATTGCTGACCAGGCGTTCATAGCCATCTGCATTGAAAACATCTTTTCTGTATCAGACAAGTTTGTATTCTGTTCGATTTCACGAATGTCGTCTTCAATCGCAGCCATCTGGTCTTGAAGTTGGCTTTGACGAAATATCAAATCGAAACCATCACGGTTCGCATTGAATGGATTAGGCGCATCGTTAAAAGCAGGGATGCCTGATGACGAGGCTTGAATATTCGCAGATTGATTAACACTTTGCATTGTTTAGTCCTTTTCTTTCACTTTGATTGGTTGCTGGAAAATTCACCATGATTTCGTGTGCTGCGGCCAAGGCGCGATATGCAAGCGCCGCCGTTTGATATTCGTTGTTTGGCAAGCCAGTATCCATATCAGCTTTAAGCTTACCCCCTCGCTCCACCAGAGTTTTCAAAACATCCATTCGAACAGCTTCACCATTTGCACCAGCAAGCTGCTCCTCCAGATCTGTCATTCGAAACCCAAATTCTTCGTCTATTGCCTGTTCGTTTTCAGTTTCCACCCTAGAAGCCCTCTTCAAATACTAGGTTTTCAAGCTCAAGCGGCTTCAAAATAATTATCCTGCGGTTGCAAATAGCAATCCAACCCTCGCGCTTCCATAATTTCAAAATCCTGTTAACATTGCCTCGCGTTCCCCTTGCCATTGAACCTAAATCACTTTGAGTGACCATCCCCCCCAGATACCTCACCTTGCGGCCGTTATACTCCATTTTATTATTCATACTCTTGGCCAACCGAAGGATTGACTGAGCAAGACGAGCAGAGAGCGTGTTGAGATGTAGGTTCTTTGTAATCTCTGCGTATACCCTGCAACGTCTTGAAATCAGGTTACGAAGAGCATTTTGAAATCCAGACTTAAACTCATTTTGCATGTTAAAAACGCGTGAATGGATTGCCATCACTTTAACTTCCCCAACTGCCGTAGCTGTATCCAGATAATAGTCACCATTAAAGACACCAAGCTCCCCAAAACTTTGCCTAGGCGGGACAACCTCATACAAAATAACGGTACCATTCTCTATTAAATATGAGAGGCGCACATACCCTGAGAGTACGATATACAGACTGGCAACCTCGTCCTCCTGAAAATAGATAATTCCATTATTCTTGTAGACATAGAACGATGAATTGCACCTCAAAACACTTTTAGCTTCATCGCACAGCTCATCAAATTCTAACGGCCATTCAACCATCGAACTGCCTCATCCTTGCCAGACGAAACGAAAACCGTTGTTTTTGTACAAATCCCTCCAAAAAACTTATTAGTCTCCAACTACACCCATTAAACCAGATTCAATTGACCAGATTGCTGCGATGTGAAGCCCTGCGCCACATCGTCGACCGGATCATAAGCTTGCCCCTGCTGGCTAGCAGATAAGTGTGTAATTTTTTGCTGTTGATTCAAATGATTTTCAAATTGCTGCGCACGAGTTTCGGCGGAGCTTTTTGCCCGTTGGGTATCATCAATATTTTTGACCTGTGAAGGGGAGTTTTCAGCAGCCTGCCGCTCACCTACACGTTGAGGTAGTTTATAACTGGGGGAAATATCACTGTTAATCATTGCCATCTCCAAAATTGCGCTCTGACATATAAATTTCACAACACAAATACAGCACTTACCAGAGGAAAAGTGTACTATTAGGCACTCTTTTGCAAGAGTCGTGCGAAGAAATTAGTTTTAGAGCTTATTGAGGGACAAACACACCGCTATCATTGATAGCGGTGTGTTTGTCCCTCAAGTACTATACCCATCCTACTCCAAAACCCGAATGTTTTGGTGTGATATGATACGAA
>JAALLB010000172.1 GCA_011087745.1 Hyphomicrobiales bacterium
TCGTATCATATCACACCAAAACATTCGGGTTTTGGAGTAGGATGGGTATACATAAGGGCTGAAAATCATGCTTCATTTTTCGTATAATTTTACTCATGCAATATGTCGCTTGCCAGCCAGAAGCCTTGTAGATGGCTTGCGTGCTGTTGATACTGGGCAGCCAAATTATGACCAGTTTTTGAAGGACCATCAGGATTATGTTGCTGCCTTGGAAGCTACAGGCGCCAAAGTTGAAGTATTGGATGCACTGGAGGAGTTTCCAGATTCTGTTTTCATCGAAGATGCCGCGCTTTGTCTACCAAAATGTGCTGTGATTATGCGCCCCGGCGCACCTTCCAGATTGGGAGAGGCGAGTGCTATTAACCCAGTAATATCAGATGTTTATTCAAATGTTGCAGTTATCAACGGCCCAGGTTTTATCGAAGGCGGTGATGTTTTAACAACTGAAACAGAAATTTTAGTTGGTCGATCAGCTCGTACTGATAGTGCTGGTATAGATGAATTAACTTCTCTGGTTAAACCATGGGGATATACAGTTAGGGAAGTTGAAACTCCGGAAGGGGTGCTGCACTTTAAAACTGATTGCTCATTACTAGACGCAGATACCATTTTATCAACCAAACGTTTGGCAAATTCTGGATGTTTTAGTGATTATCAAGTCATTCATGTTGCTGATGGAGAAGAAGCCTGTGCAAATTCCATCAGGTTTAATGAAAACGTTATTATGCCTAGCAATTTTCCAGAAACTGAAAAGATGCTTGTTAAACATGGATATGACGTTAAAACGATAGGCAATACAGAAGCTGCAAAGCTTGATGGAGGCATGTCATGTCTCTCTTTGAGGTTTACTCCATCATAAGCGAATATCCCCGCAATATCATATTGAATAATTTTGCCTATTAAAGGGATATTAATCACTAACGCATATATTTCTGGTGGTTAGTAGCAGTGCCTAGGTGACGATTCATGCGTTTACGCACAATTATGACAATAGTATTTTGCATTTCTGCAATTGCACCCCTAGCTATTTTTTGGCTATGGCCTCAGTCACGCGTCCTTGATTCTGAGATGAAAAACGCAGAAGAACGTCATAGTGTTATTGCGACCAACCTTGCTAACTCTTTAGATCGCTATTATTTGGACGTTGTTAAAACATTTGACTATTTTGTCGAAGATTTTGCCAGTGTAAAAAACACCAAGCCTCGTGCTGACCTGCTAAGTCACCTTAATTTTAAACATATATGCATGGTGAATATTTCTACTCGAAAAGTTGTAAGAGCTGTAAATAGTTCTACGACAAGTTGCCCAATTGCAATTGATAGAGATGAAATGGGTTGGGTGAAACTGCAATTGGAAGACAGTTATGAAACTACACTTGTAACTGGTGTACGTAAAAGTGCAGACGGGTCTAATGTGATATATGCACTAAACAGAAATGAAAGCAGTGTTTTTGTTGGAATAATTTCGACGCAGTTTTTGGTAGATGTAGGAAGCAAAATACGGTTTGGATCTAAAGGACATGCTGTAATTATTGATCAAAATGGAAAAGCGATTTATCACCCAATAAGAGATTGGACAAAGGGCAGGGCAGATTTAAGCAATATTAGCATCGTTAAACGTTTGCAGGGTGAGGAAACTGGTGTTGACACTTTCTATTCTCCAGCGATGAAGGAAGAAGTGTTGGCTGGCTTTACGACTGCGAAAGCTGCTGGATGGGGAATTTTAATTGGCCAACCAGTTGTAGAGGTTTTTGATAGAGTTTCAGAAGTAAAGCATACTGCTCTTGTGGTTATGGGCATTGGATTCTTCATTGCTCTTAGTTTAGCATATTTTGCATCAAAGATATTGACCCACCCAATCGAGCAAATGGTAATTTCCATGCGACGTATTGGTAATGGTGAATTGTGGGCTCACGAGAAAATGACAGAAGGGCGCTTTCAGCCTAAAGAGTTTTCAGATGCACGCGATAGTATTAAGACTATGGCTGAGAAACTTCAGGAAAACATAGATACAATTTCTCGCCACGCCTATCTTGACGGTGTAACCGGTTTACCAAACCGCGAGTGCTTTCGTGTACTTACTCAAGAAGAAATTGCAAAGCTGTCTATCAGCGGAAATTCAGGGGCATTGTTGTTTTTGGATTTGGATGGGTTCAAGCAAGTCAATGATGTTTATGGTCACCGGGCAGGTGATGACCTGCTACTTGCATTCTCACAACGGTTGCATGAGCATTGCGGAATTTTCATGAAGCGTTATGCGCGCGGTGTTGATAATGCACTTACAGTTCTTCCAGCACGATTAGGCGGCGATGAATTCGTTGTTTTCTTGGGGAATATTACCGGGCCAGAAACAACCTCAGAATTCTCAGAGCAATTGTTCAATAAAGTATTCGGGAAATTCAACCTGCATAATGGGGTGAACCTGGATATATCCGGTAGTGTTGGCGGCGCAATATTCCCAACCCAAGCAGGCGATTTTGATGAATTGTTACGACTTGCGGATATTGCCATGTATGAAGCAAAGAACTCTGGTAAGGGTCGGTATTGCGTGCACAAAGATGCAGACGATTATTTTGATAATATTTCGACGTCGGACAAGTTTGAAGACGCTTAGAATCGTTGCCGGATTTGACCATAAGCTTTTGGTGTTGCTATAAATTTTTAGCATTGTCATATAAAATTTTTTGTGCTTTACGTTAGGGAATCTACACCCAAGTTTAGCGACACAATCACCCCATGAATAATTCTCTACGAACTGTTGATTCACCTTCTGGTGAACAAAACCTGATGCTCTCTTTGGAAGAGCTATTGTTACAATCTGATCTTTTGGCCGGAATGGCGCGTGTTGACGGGAAGGTTCTTGATATCGAAAGTGTATTTGCTTCAACCTATTTGGAACACTTGAACACAAGCAAATCTTCACTTGTTAAATCGCACTATGATTACGTAGTTCAAAATGACGAAACAGATGGGCGGATAGCTTCGGTTATGGAACAAATGAGCCATTTTTCCCGTGAAGAAAAACATCGAATACTACGTTGCCTTTCTGCTCTTGCCATATGTGACGGAGAGTTGCATCCCAAAGAAGCTGCTATGATTAAGCAGTTTGCCGATGCAATGGGCATCGATAGCAGTAGTCTTTAGAATGCCGATATTACGAACATGTCGTGATTATTTAGCCTATTAACAGGAAAAATTCCTGAGCAGGAGACTTTTGGCGCTTCATGATTTATGCAAAAGGTAGACAAAACCTTGGAACATAAAATGGCTAAAGATCTTATTATTGCACCTTCTGTCCTTGCCTCTGACTTTTCAAAGCTGGGTGATGAAGTGGAAGCAGTTGTTGAGGCGGGTGCGGACTGGATACATCTGGATGTGATGGATGGGCATTTTGTGCCCAATATAACATTTGGAGCACCAGTCATTAAATCCATAAGAAACCGAACCGATAAGATTTTTGATTGTCATTTGATGATTGAGCCAGTTGATTTGTATCTGGCTGAATTCAAAGATGCAGGCTGCGATATTTTAACGGTTCATGCAGAAGCCACCAAACACCTTGATCGCTCATTACAGGCTGTGCGAGATCTCGGGGTAAAAGCTGGCGTTGCGCTTAATCCCCACACACCGGTTAATGTCATTGAGCACGTTTTGGACAGATTAGATCTGGTTTGCCTAATGTCAGTAAATCCGGGGTTTGGCGGACAAAAGTTCATTCCTGAAGTGGTTGAAAAAACTGCTCGTGTTAAAGCACTAATTGGAGATCGCCCGATTGATATTGAAATTGATGGCGGCGTTGATCCAACCACTGCGCCGTTGGTTGCAGGGGCCGGCGCAAATGTGCTGGTTGCAGGATCAGCTGTTTTCAAAGGTGATGGTGTTGAAGGTTATCGCGCCAATATTGACGCGATACGCGCGAGTGCGAGCTAACTGATACTCGGCTATTTGCCCTTCCAAACCGGGTCACGTTTTTCTGCAAAAGCCGTGAAACCTTCCATCATGTCTTCCGAACCATAGAGTTTGTCTACAGTTTGTAGCTGACGCTGGGTGATCCGGTTTAATGCATCCTGGAATTTGCTGTCTTCTGCGTCTCTAACGACTTCCTTGATTGCTGCATAAACCAGCGGTGGCCCACTTTCCAATAAACGTGCGGTTTCCCATGCCTTGTCCATGAGTTCGTCAGCTTTATGGATGTGATTCACAAAGCCCCAACGGTTTGCTTCTTCTGCATCGAGCCAACGCCCTGTTAGCAAGAGCTCCATTGCAATGTGATAGGGAATTCGTTTTGGAAGCTTGACGGATGCTGCATCGGCAACGGTTCCTGAGCGTATTTCCGGTAGTGCGAATGTTGCATGTTCTGCGGCCAGAATAATATCGCATGAAAGAGCAATTTCTAATCCGCCACCGCAACAAATCCCATTCACTGCACATATAACCGGTTTGTTCATCTGTGGTAGTTCCTGTAAACCACCAAAGCCGCCAACACCATAATCGCCATCAACTTCATCGCCGCCCGCTGCAGCCTTCAGATCCCAACCAGGGCAGAAGAATTTTTCGCCACTGGCTGTAAGAATTGCAACTCTCATTTCCGGGTCATCCCGAAACTCCTGGAATGGTATTGCCAAGTTACCGAACGTTGAATGAGAAAGTGCAGGTGAGGGTTTTTT
>JAALLB010000173.1 GCA_011087745.1 Hyphomicrobiales bacterium
AAGCCTGAAACGTCAACCCCAAATAATCAGATTTTCAAGGACTCGGAGTATACATTAAAAAAGTTGCGACACTGAGCGACTAGTGTCATGCCAATCGCGACGCAGTAAATATCGGGTTCAGGATTTGACATTTTTCGCATTTAAGCTTATCACCCACCCATCAAGGCGCGTCCGCTTAATTGCTGGCGCGTTAATTATTGGAAGGACCAGCTAAATAAGGTTCGTAACCCCGCCACAATGGCAAAATTTGGTATAGTACTATGAAGATCAGAAATTCTCTAAAATCCCTAAAGGGTCGTCACCGCGCAAACCGTGTAGTTCGTCGTCGTGGCCGTGTATACGTAATTAACAAGCAAAACCCACGCTTCAAAGCTCGTCAGGGCTAAGCACAAGGGTTTATAAGCTCGTCAAATTAAAGTTTTAGATGGCGGTTGTGTTAATTCACAGCCGCCATCACTCTTTTGTAATTTATGAAATTCGGTATTTGACGTTTCCCAAAGCTGCGCTAACCTTATAGGCATGAACATTTTACACGCGCTTCTCGTTTCTAGCCTCACAGTGGTTTTAGTTCCGCAATCATTTGCACAGCAGAACATTACCCCACCAGATGAGGAAACCGTTCAACTCATTCTTCCTCCAGAGGAAGATGAAGTTGTTATAGAAAGCAATCAAACACTTGATCGATTGTTTCAACAATTGAAAAAAGATCCTAAAGAAACATCTTCAACTGCAACTGCAAGAATGATCTGGCGCGAATGGGCTGCTTCTGGTTCAAAAAGCATTGATCTCCTTATGGCATGGGCCGGCACAGCCATGCGTTCCAAAAACTATGCCAAGGCAGAAGACTTGTTAGATCAGGTTATTGTTTTGAACCCGAAATTCGCTGAAGGCTGGAACCGCAGGGCGACATTATACTTTGCCAAACTCGACTACAGCAGATCACTGACCGACATAGAAAAAACCCTGGCTCTTGAACCAAGACACTTTGGTGCCTTATCGGGTCTGGCAGTCATAATGCAACGACTGGACCGTGATGAAGATGCATTGAAAGCTTGGTATCGGGTATTGGAAATCTATCCTGCCAATAAAGTAGCCCAAGACGCTGTCATCACACTTGAAGAAGAACTTTCAGGAAAAAGAACCTGATTTTCGCCATGGTGCTAATTCTTAAAATCTTGGCCGGGCTAGTCATTCTTGTTGTTGCTGGTTTATCAACTGCCACTTACTTTATCGCACGCGACATCAAACAAACATTTCTGCCAACTGGTGTTTTTAAAACCATCAATGGTGCGAAATTGCATTATGTTGATACCGGCAAAATTGAAAATAACTCCAGACCAGCTGTAATTTTCATCCATGGTGCAGGCGGCAATCTTAATGACCCCATGCCAATTTACAAAAAGGCGCTTAGCAATAAATTCCGTGCGATCTTTCTGGACCGCCCCGGCCAAGGATACTCAGAAACCTTTGAGAATTCGAATGATGTACCAACCCAAACAAGTTCCATTGCACAATTAATGGATGAGTTGGCTATCAACAAAGCCATCATTGTTGGTCATTCGTTCGGAGGCGCACTGGCATCCACTTTTGGTGTCTTATATCCGGAAAAAACAGCAGGCCTTGTACTAATTGCACCAGTTACCCACCCTTGGGAAACCGGAGTTGATTGGCACTATGATTTGGGCAACACCCCGGTTATCGGTTGGCTTTTCTCGCGCACCCTTGCGCCAGTTGCTGGCCACTTCATTTATCCAAATGCAATCAAGCGCCTGTTCTTACCCAACCCAATGCCCATAGATTACAAGGAAACATCAGCTACAAAATTGGCATTATTGCCGGAAAACTTTCATTCCAATGCAAAAGATATTGCAAGAGTTCACAAACACGTTGAAGTCTTTCAAAATCGCTACAGTGAAATCACCGCACCAACACATATTTTTCATGGCGACAAGGATGATATTGTCAGTCTGGAAATTCATTCAATCAATGGACTTTCAAAAGACATCAAAAATTCAAAATTGTTTGTGCTACACGGAGTTGGCCACAAGCCCGATTATGTTGTGGTGGACCAAATCGTAAAATCCATCCAGGAAATCGCCGACCAAAATTAGTCCAGAATGCTGGCATCAAAACGATGCATTTCCTCAACGAGGTCCACCAATCCATTTGTTGCTTGTATAATCAGCGCCTCCCCCTTGGCAGACGTAGCTGCTGCCGCGTTACCATTGACCCCTTGAGGGTTTAGATCTTGGCTCTTCCAACCAAAAGCATGAGGTCCATAGGCTCGCAAATACTTGTTTTTTTCAGATAATGCCTCTTGAAAATTCGGGAAATTTTCAGCCTTTCCCATATCGACAACTTGTGGTGTTAAAGCCAGCACCACAGAGGTTTCAATATCACCGCCATGAATTCCAAAGGCTTTTTCCTCGTGACTTATTATATCGCCAGGCACAATAAATCTGGTCCAACTTGTTGCTACGCAAAACATATTAAATTTCACACGCAATTCGGTAGCAACGATCGTCATTAGCGGCGAATTTCCACCGTGTGCATTCACGATCAACATCTTGCGAATACCTTGCGCTGCAAGCTTCTCACCAATTCCAACCCAGCGATTTACAGCTTCATCAAAACCTAGCGTTTTACTGCCCTCAAAATCCATATGCTCGATAGAGTACCCAACAGGTTCAGCTGGTAAAAAAGTGATGGGCAAATCTTCGCCTACCCCTTCTGCCAACGCACAGGCCATTCCCTTTGCAATGATAGTGTCCGTATCAAACGGTAAATGCGGCCCATGTTGCTCATGCGCTCCTAGCGGCAACACAGCAATCCACTTTGATGTATCAGCCAATTTTATCTCGGCGTCGCTCATCAAGGTATAATCACGGTTGGGGATCATAAATTTCTCCGAATAAACTCAAGCCGATCAATCTGCTTGCCATTCTCATCAAAATTTGATGGATCAAGCCACAGTTTCATCGCTTCCCCCGCTTTTACCCATTCATAATCGAGTAGAGAAAACCAGGCTGTGTCCCGGTTTTCACCTTTAACGACCCCTGCCTGCCTGTGCACCCCTTCAGCTTGCATTCCATACCTCAGCGCAGCATCTTTGGAAGGCTCATTCCGATTGTTACACTTCCATTCAAAACGGCGATAACCAAGTTCGTCAAACAAGTGCGAAGCAAACAAATAAAGCGCCTCTGTCGTTGCGGGCGTTTGTTGAATTTCCGGCCCCCAGTGAATATGGCCAATTTCCGCAACACCATTTGCCGGATCCATACGCATCATTGTCTGACGACCAGCAACATTACCTGTCTTCAAATTGATTACAGCGAAATACATTGGATCACGCGAAGCTTGGGCAGCTTCCAGCCACGGTTGAAATTCACTTCGGGTTTCGGGAGTATGTTCCGGTAACCAGCGAAACCGGCCATCAGAGTCACCAGCAATGGCGGCTTGAAACAATTCATCCCCATGCTTATCAATATCCAGGGGTTCAAGGCGTACATAACGTCCTTCCATCGCCTTTCGATGTGGCCGTTCACACCCCGCCCAATTAGATAAATCTCTCATGGCTTTCCGTTCCAAATTACCGCTATACTTAACTAAAAGATAGTCAGGTTTTTAAGGTCTTACAATGCTAAAAACAGTTTCCGGATTTAATCGAATTGGCGAAGAAAACGCGTTTGCCGTTCTTGCAAGAGCCACACAATTGGCAAATGAAGATATGGATATTATCAATCTTGGCATCGGGCAGCCTGATTTTTCCACTCCAGATCACATCGTTGAAGCTGCTATTAAGGCACTAAAAGACGGGCACCATGGTTATACCCCAGCAAATGGCACACTTGCATGTAGAGAGGCTGTTGCAAAAAGAACCCATACCATGACGGGTGTTGAAGTTTCACCAGAAAACATCATGATCATGCCCGGCGGCAAGGTTACCATGTTTGCAGCTATATTAATGTTCGGAGAACCAGATGCGGAAATTCTGTATCCAGACCCTGGCTTTCCAATCTATCGCTCAATGATAGAATACACTGGCGCAACGCCTGTTCCTGTGCCCATCCGGGAAGAAAATGGATTTGCTTTTTCAGCTGAAGAGACACTTTCACTGATAACTGAAAATACCCGCCTTCTAATCATAAACTCACCAGCCAACCCATGCGGTGGCGTAACACCAAAAACAGAAATTGATAAGCTTGTTGCAGGTCTGGAAAAATGGCCAAACGTCGCCATCCTATCCGATGAAATTTACGACGTGATGACCTATGACGGTGAAACACATCAATCCCTGCTCCATTATCCGGAAATCCAAGATAGGCTTATTGTGCTAAATGGCTGGTCCAAAACCTAGGCAATGACCGGATGGCGCATGGGCTGGTCTATTTGGCCGAGCAGTGGCAAGGGTGCCGGACTTTATGAAAATGTTCGCAAATTGGCAGTAAATGCGTGGTCTTGCGTTAATGCTCCAAGCCAAATTGCAGGGATAGCTGCTATCGATGGCCCTCAGGATGAAGTTGAAAAAATGATGAAAGCCTTCGACAATCGCCGCAAACTCGTTGTCGAAAAAATGAACGCTATCCCGAATATAAGCTGCGCCACACCCTACCGTATGCACACATCTTTGCTGAAGGTGACCGGATGGGTCTTTCCATGTG
>JAALLB010000174.1 GCA_011087745.1 Hyphomicrobiales bacterium
CCATAAGGGTAATTCTCCTAGAGTTTTACTCTCCGACAAACAAGGGGCGGTTCAAGAATCCATGCTTTGGCAAAATATTTTTGGTTAAAATGCAGCTTTAAACCAGCAGTAAGCAACACACAATCAGGGCAACAATGGTTATTATTTCCATTTTGCCTAACAGTTTGTACTTCGGCTTTTTTTCCTCTGACATAGCCATACCCCCAATTTCCGTTGGCTGCCTATCTACAGATGAGTATAGCATAACTAGCGTCCAGATTTGTTAACATCAATACAATCGCCAATTTGTAATTGATATTAGTCTTGTCTGGTTTGATCCAATAGGCGCTTGCATTCCAACAACTCATGCAAGGTAGATTGAAGAACTTTCAGATCGTCTCCACCCAAACTTGTCTCGTCATCATCTGCTTCGGTTGCTTTAGAACGACCGGTAATACGCCCAATGATACCCTTGCCTTTTGCTGGCTTTGCTTGGGAAAATTCTGCGACGTCAACAGCTTCTTGCTGTGTGACATGCTCTGGTTCAACAGCGGCCAGTCCAGCAAGATTAACCCGCGGCAGTTCACCTTTGCCAAAATCGACTGCAAGTTTATTACCTTGCTCTTTTAACAGGCGTTGCACACCACGAATGGTATATCCTTCATCATAAAGTAAGCTTTTGATACCGCGCAACAGATCAACGTCTTCAGGACGATAATACCGCCTGCCACCGCCTCTTTTCATTGGTTTTATTTGATTGAAGCGACTTTCCCAAAAGCGCAAGACATGTTGTGGCAGATCAAGTTCATCTGCCACTTCACTGATTGTGCGAAATGCATCAGGGCTTTTACTCACAGCGTTCTCCACTAGACAACTCCATCATGTTTCCGGGAGGATGCTCTGAGAAATGAGTATTACTTGTGTCCTTTTAAAACAGCCTCTTTGAGGATGTTAGAAGGTTTTAAAACCATCACTCGACGAGGTGTAATTGGAACTTCCTCACCCGTTTTTGGATTTCTGCCAATGCGTTCGTTTTTACTGCGCACCAGAAAAGATCCGAATGAAGAAAGTTTAACTGATTCTCCCTCAACAATCCTATCACTAATTATATCTAGGAAAGTCTCCACAAGTTCTGACGATTCTATCCTCGAAAGTCCTAATTTTTGATACACTGCTTCGCTTAAGTCTGTTCTTGTAATTGTTTTTTGGCTCATAGCAATTGCTTTACTACTCTTATTTGATTTTTCTCGTTGCCCCTTCGAGGTTCTGTATAAAAATCAGCTCTAAAACAAGCATAATTATTTAATACTCAAAAAACTTAGTTCATTTTTTGATAGCAAACAAGGGCTTGGGATTCTTCTTTTAGAAAATGATTCAAGCCGTCAATACAACGCAATTACCAACGCAGCAGTACAGATCCCCATGTAAAGCCTCCACCCATGGCTTCCAGCATCACCACATCACCGCGTTTTACCCGCCCATCCTTAAGGGCAACATCGAGCGCCAATGGAATAGAGGCAGCTGATGTGTTGCCATGCTTTTGCACGGTTATGACAACTTTTTCGGGTGCAATGCGTAGTTTTTTTGCCGATGCATCTATTATGCGCTTGTTGGCCTGATGCGGGACGAACCAATCCAAATCATCTGAATTTAATCCGGTTGCACCATAAGCTGCGATAATAACATCGGTGATCATGCCTACTGCATGGCGGAAAACCTCTTTGCCTTCCATGCGAAGAAAACCAGTTGTTTGTGTTGATGAAGGTCCGCCATCGACATAGAGTTTATCCTTGTGCGAACCATCAGACCGGATTTGGCAGGTTAGAATACCCTGGTCTTCAGAAGTTCCTGCACCCTCTTTCGCCTCCAAAATAACTGCCCCTGCCCCATCGCCAAACAGAACACATGTTGTGCGGTCTTTCCAATCCAGAATGCGAGAAAACGTTTCGGCACCAATTACAAAAATGCGCTTTGCTTGTCCTGAACGGATGTATTGATCTGCAGTAGTCATTGCAAATACGAACCCCGAACAAACAGCTTGAGTATCAAACGCTGCACCGTGTTTCATGCCCAAGCGGTGCTGAACTTCAACAGCGGTTGCTGGAAATGTATTGTCAGGTGTTGAAGTAGCAAGAATAATAAGATCGATGCCATCAACACCTATTCCGGCATTTTCAAGGGCAGCTCGAGCGGCATGTTCTGCCAAATCTGCTGTCGTTTCACCCTCAGCGGCTATATGGCGTTGTTCAATACCTGTGCGCTGTACAATCCACTCGTCACTTGTTTCCAGGAATTCTTCAAACTCAGCATTTTTCATGGCCTTGGCTGGGGTATATGACCCACACCCTATGACAACTGATCTAATCATTCCTTACCCCAGACACTCATATCTATTCACTATCTTGCTCTAGTCTATTACGGATGTCCGCAAACTCATTCAAATCAACTTCAATTTTCGTCAACAATCCGTTTACGGCCATATCGTAACCAAGTTCGATTGCTGAGGCAAAGCCCTCACCATCAGTTCCACCATGACTTTTTATCACAACGCCATTCAAGCCCAGCAGAACAGCACCATTAATCTTACGAGGATCCATTTTTTCCCGTAATTGCTCAAAAGCACTTTTTGCAAATATGTAGCCGATTTTTGCCAATAGAGTTCTACTCATTGCAGCTCTTAGATACTCGCCGATTTGTTTAGCGGTTCCTTCAGCGGTTTTAAGAGCAATATTGCCGGCAAAACCTTCTATCACAACAACATCAACGGTACCTTTGCCCAAGTCGTCCCCTTCAACAAAGCCGTGGTATTTCATGTTTTGCATATTGGCTTCACGCAACAATCGTCCGGCTTCTTTTACCGCTTCAACACCTTTTACTTCTTCAACACCAATATTTAGAAGCCCGATGCTGGGGCGGTCAAAATCCATTAAGGCGCGGGACATTGCAGAACCCATAACAGCAAATTCTATTAATTGGTCAGCTTCAACACCAACGTTTGCTCCCACATCCAAAACCACACTCTCGCCTGAAAGTGTTGGCCAGATCGCAGCCATTGCCGGGCGTGAAATATTTGGCAATGTTCTCAAACAAAACTTTGACATTGCCATAAGAGCACCGGTATTTCCTGCGGACACACAAACTGAAGCCTCTTGTTTTTTGATTGCTTCAATCGAGCGCCACATACCAGATTTGTATCGGCCACTTCTTAGTGCTTTGCTCGGTTTATCATCCATAGCGATTGAAACTTCACAATGATGAAAATTTGAAACCGCTTTAACTTTTGGAAAACGGTTCAAAACCTGCAATATCACATCTTCTTCGCCATAGATTTCAAACCTGAGATTTGGCCTGCGCACAAGTGCAATATCGGCACCAGAAATCACTGTTTCTGGACCATAATCACCACCCATTGCATCTAGGGAAATAGTAAGCTCTTGTGTCATGCTTGAAATTTCATACTTTCTATACCCAACAAGGTATAAACCGATTTAACGTCATTTATTGCTTTTTTTTCAGTTATCAACGTTTTGAGGTCTGAAAATGGTCGATGAGTCGGCTCGCCTGCTTTATTTGATTGTACCTTCTCCAGGAATTCGCTTTTCGGCTCAGTAGAATCAGCTCTTGGAAATGGATTAATAACGAGAATTAGTTCTTCAATCAAAATATCCCATAGATTGATTGAATCACCTACAATTATATCCGGTAAATCAGCAGCTTCTGGGTCTAATATCATTTCACCATCAACTATCTCAGGCATATTATAGTCGCTGCTATGCTCGGGCAGGAATTGCCTTTCAATACTCTCCTCAACCCTGCTGAACACTGGATTTAGCGTTGCAATACATTCTTGTTCTACTTGAGCGCTAAACTTGCAAATTACCGTGGCACCATGTTTGCGCCAACGCTTGAACCTAAAGCCTGCTTGGAGGTTTTTGAACGCTATCACGCCGCATTCTTGTGCAACGGCAACGCTGGCTGGCTGGCTAATCGGTAAAATCAGCGTTTCAGAGGGAGCGGGTAATTTACTTATGCTTATAGGAAATTCAAGTTCACTGCTCATTGCAACAAACTTTCAGGTGACAACCAACTAACTTTTCCCGAAACAATTTCTTTAATCTCCTGATTTTCAAGATGTTTATCTGTTTTGAGCATGTAGTTAGCTAAAAGGTCGGGTTTGGCGTTATCAACCTCAGCCAAATACCTTGTTGCAACTTTATCTTGAATTAAGCCTTCATTCTTATTATTCAGTGCCGCATCAAAGTCATCAATCTGACCATAAAAGCTTCTGATCATTTTCTTTTTCTTTTTTGGTACACTTGTATCACCTATGCCCAACTCTCGTAATGCTCGTTCAACATCATAAACATATAGATCAAATACTTCCTGGCTTAAACCTTGGGCGATTTCGCTACCTTCTTCCCGTAGTTTTCTGGCAAGTAAATACATGTGTAAGGAAAGCACATCAAAACGCCCCATGACCGTATCAGGAAACCCAAAATCCAAAAAAAATGCAGGAGTTCTTGCATGGGTCATAACACCGCCATAAATGTGTTGTGGAGCTGTTTGTGATAAAGATTTATTAAAAAATGAAGATATACCCATCCTACTCCAAAACCCGAATGTTTTGGTGTGATATGATACGAA
>JAALLB010000175.1 GCA_011087745.1 Hyphomicrobiales bacterium
AAAAACCCTTAACCGCACTTTCTCATTCAACGTTCGGTAACTTGGCAATACCCTCTGGAAAGATAAAAGTTCAGGCCGGTGTTTGGGAAGCCGGCATAGGCGAGCTTGTTCTCGAAGATTTTCCATTTACGGAATACGTACTGATGATCAGCGGGATTGTCACCGTCACTGAAAAAGATGGACCATCAATGACCTTTAAAGCCGGTGACACTTTCGTCATTCCCAAAGGATGGAGCGGGCTTTGGGATGTAAAAGAACGCATGAAAAAACAGATCGTACGAATAGGCAGCGCTGAACAGTAACGTCAAACCAGTTGTTTAAGAAATCTAGAGTGTCGAAGGGCGTTAACTTGAAATAAATTGTCAATCTATAGGCTCTTGGAATGCATTTTATTGGCTCAATAATTCTAATCATCGCTGGCATTGGATTTGTTTGTTTTGGATTTTTTAGTTTAAGACACTTACAAAAATCACAAGCGCAATTAGTCCCGGTAAAACTGCTTGTAACTGAAGTGGAAGAGCACCGAAACAAAGACGGCCAAAAATGGTTTACCCCACAATTCATTATTTTGTATGGTGAACACGAAGGAAAGCGTGGTGCAGCTTCCCTAGCTTCAAGCTCACCTACCCATGCCGAGAATGATTACGTGGATGGATACTTTGACGTTGAAACCGAGTTGATTACAACTGCAAAGAGTAAAAAAGTTTTTCAACTTCTTCCTTGGGGTTTCAAACTGATTGGCATGGTCACAATTTTTGCCGGATTATATTTATTCTGATCCCAAGAGATGCTCGTCATAAAGAGATGATTTTCTGAACTCATACTGCTTGTAGTCAACATTTCGCGCTTAAAAAGCGCATGTAGCGGCAATAACGTCTGGCCTGCATTTCCCTCTCGACAAACAATTCGTTTTACCCTATACACCCCTCAACTTTCCGAAAAAACCGGAAAATTGTGCATCGGCATGGTTTTAAACCGTCTCGTTCGATATTTGCGGATAGCCGCTTTTTATATTGAACATGATCGTCGCTCTGGCATTTTTAATGAAGAATAATACGTAGGGAAAAGGCAACCTCGAGAGTGTCCCTGGTCATACGCTAACAAAAGGTTTGGAACCATGAATATTATTGAACAGCTTAACGCTGAAGAAGCCGCTCGCATTTCCGAAAAGCGCACACTCCCAAATTTTGAACCAGGCGATACCGTACGGGTTTTGGTTCGTGTTACAGAAGGTCAGCGTACTCGTGTACAGGCTTTTGAAGGTGTTTGTATCGGTCGTCAGGGCGCAGGCTTTGATGAAAACTTCACAGTCCGCAAAATTTCTTACGGTGAAGGCGTAGAACGCTCTTTCCCAATATACTCTCCACTGGTTGAAGGTGTTGAAGTAGTACGTCGCGGTAAAGTACGTCGCGCTAAACTTTATTACCTTCGTGAACTACGCGGTAAATCAGCTCGTATTACAGAGAACACTGGCGTACGTGCCAAAAAACTTAATGATGATGAGCGCCAGGCAATGCTTGATGAAAAAGCTCGCATCGAAGCAGAGAAAATTGCGTCAGCTGAAGCATTGGCAAAAGAAAAAGCAGCTGAAGATGCTGCAGCGGCAGAAGCCGAGGCTAAAGCTGCAGCAGAAGCAAAAGCAGCTGAAGAAGCAGCGGCAGCTGAAGCACCTGCTGAAGAAGAAGCTCCAAAAGAGTAATTCACTTAAGACAATCAAATTCAAAAGGCAGCTACTTGAGCTGCCTTTTTTGTTTAAACAACTATGATCCAAATTCTTGACGAAACCGCGCTATCGGTGCATATCAAGTCTCAACAAATTCCAATACACATGACGGACACGAAAAATGGCTAAAACGCTTTATGACAAAATCTGGGATGACCACCTTGTATCAACAGAAGCTGATGGAACCTCACTTCTATACATCGATCGCCACCTCGTTCATGAAGTAACCAGCCCGCAGGCTTTTGAAGGTTTGCGCATTGCAGGTCGCAAGGTGCGCCAGCCGGAAAAAACCCTGGCCGTGGTAGACCACAACGTGCCAACATCGCCAGACCGCGTAAACGGCATTGCAAACGAAGAAAGCCGCATCCAGGTCGAAGCGCTTGCCCAGAATGCAAAAGACTTTGGTATTCAATATTATTCCGAGCACGACAAGCGCCAGGGCATCGTTCACATCATTGGCCCTGAGCAGGGATTTACCCTTCCCGGCATGACAATTGTGTGTGGTGACAGCCACACGTCAACGCATGGTGCATTTGGCGCACTTGCGCACGGCATCGGCACATCTGAAGTTGAACATGTTTTGGCAACCCAAACGCTTATCCAGCGCAAAGCCAAGAACATGCTGGTTAAAGTCAACGGCCAACTACCGCAAGGCGTGACCGCAAAAGACATTATCCTTGCCATCATCGGTGAAATCGGAACCGCTGGCGGAACCGGCCACGTAATCGAATTTGCCGGCGAAGCCATTGAAGCGCTTTCGATGGAAGGCCGCATGACGGTTTGTAACATGACCATCGAGGGCGGCGCTCGTGCCGGTCTAATTGCACCAGATGAAAAAACTTTCGAATACATCAAGGGCAAGCCAAAGGCACCTACAGGCGCAGCCTTTGACATGGCACTTGAATATTGGAAAACACTCAAAACCGATGAAGGCGCGCACTACGACAAGGTTGTAGAATTGGACGCTGAAAACCTTCCACCAATCGTATCATGGGGTTCATCACCTGAGGATGTAATTACGGTGAACGGCGTTGTTCCCAACCCTGCCGATCTTGAAGACGAAACCCAGCGCACATCAAAACAACGCGCACTTGATTATATGGGCCTGACCGCTGGCACACCCATAACAGACATCACGCTTGACCGTGTCTTTATCGGTTCGTGTACCAACGGCCGTATCGAAGACCTTCGCACAGTGGCACAGGTTGTTGAAGGCAAAAAAGTTGCCGACACCGTTGATGCAATGATCGTTCCAGGCTCCGGTCTTGTAAAAGAACAGGCAGAAGCTGAAGGCCTTGATAAAATCTTTATCGAAGCCGGTTTTGACTGGCGCGAACCAGGTTGTTCCATGTGCCTTGCCATGAACGATGACCGCCTAAAGCCTGAAGAACGTTGTGCCTCTACTTCAAACCGTAACTTTGAAGGACGCCAGGGCTTTAAGGGCCGCACGCACCTTGTTTCACCAGCCATGGCTGGCGCTGCAGCAATTGCCGGTCACTTCGTTGATATTCGCGACTGGAAATAATCGCTTCAGATTTAAACACTCCAAAAAGCCTCGCAACACGCGGGGCTTTTTTCGTTTAAAGGCCCTTTAAAAACAGCAACCAGCCAGTAATCGTAAAAACCGATAAAATATTGGCAATCACCAGAACTGAAGCCGAAAGACCAAGTGCGCGCTGATAAAGATTTGCGAAAATATATACGTTCATACCCGGCGGCATCGCCGCAATAATAACCGCCACTTGCACATATAAAAGATCAAGCTCAAACAGATAATAGCTTAGCAAAAATACAAGCGTCGGGTGCAAAAGCAGCGAAAGGCCAGAGACCATAATAGCCTCTGAAAATTCAGAGCTGATCTTGTAGCGGGTCAGCACAATACCAATACCCACCAGAGAAACAGGAATAGCTGTTCTACGCACCATATCAAGCGCTTGTTCAAGCGGACCAAACAGCTCCAGCCCGCTAATGTTAAATGCAATGCCCGTCAAAATCCCAATCATCAGCGGGTTGGCAATCACCGCAGAAAATGAAGACTTCAAAGTTTCCCCTAGCCCGCGCCCCTGTTGTTTGGAAAATTCCATCGTCGTCATGCCAACCGTATATAAAGTGGAGGCATGAAACGCGATGATCCCAAATGTTGGCGTCAGCGCCTCTTCACCCAGAGCCAGTTGCACAATCGGAATACCGAGCAGAACTGAATTGGAAAATACCGCGCAAAACCCAATCGCTACAGATTCGCCCGGTCGACGCTTCCAGAATAGTCTTGATAGAATAATCCCAAGCGCAAAACACGAAAACGCGCCGGTATAAAAACTGACCAGCATCGGCAATTGAAATGCCGCACCAAAATCCAGATTATACATCGCCAGAAACAGCAAACACGGAACCGCAACTTTAAGCGCATAAGCATTAAGCGCATCCGCAACCCCATCCGGAAGATAGTGAACCCGCCCAAGAAAATAACCTGCACCAAGAATGAGGAAAACAGGTAGAACAGTAAGAAAAACAGAAAGCAAAGTGGGAGATCCTTGTTACGAGCGATTGGTAACACGGAATTTCTGGATGGCAAATATCCACGCCCAACTTGCGTCATCCTGGGTATCATTACTCAGCTCCTCTTGAGACATTTGTACCCCACAGATTGAAAAGACAACCGAGCGATAACGCTTCCCTTCCTTGAAGCTGGGATAAAAGTCAAAATTACTGCTTTTGAGGCCTGATCTGGTAAAATAAATTCTTAATTAGATTACCTAATCAACCAAAGGTGGCTTGCAACCATTTTCGTCGCACGTTTCAGAAGGAGTTTTTGGGGTAATGCCAAGTTGAAATCAGGATTTATCTCTGATAAGGGTGGGCTATGAATA